>JAGWVX010000038.1 GCA_018970685.1 Alphaproteobacteria bacterium
TCGGCACCGGCTGAAGATAAGGCCGTCAAAAAAGCGGAGGCGAGCGTTCAGCGGCCGTTCGAAGCGGCGTCGCCTTATCGCCCGCGCGGCAAGAATTGGGCGAGCAATCCGAAACGGTTGAAAGGCCGTATCAGCCGCCATCGTGCGGAGCGTCCGAAAATCCGGCGCATGCCTGCGGACCCTACGCAAACCTCTTCAATGCCGGCGCCGGGATTTACCAAAGAAGCAGGAGTCCGCGCATCCTTTCCTCCCAATCCGGGGTGAATTGAGGTATAGTGCTTCCAACAATAATAACCACTTAAGCGTGTGTTGGGGGACTTATGTCGGAAGATCTGGGCAAGCTGCTGCTCCGCCTCTGCCTCGGAGGGCTGTTGCTGTTTCATGGCGTTCATAAGCTGTTGAATGGGCTCGGCCCGATCGAGGCGATGCTCGCCGCGCACAATATTTCCAACACCATCGCTTACGGCGTTTATCTCGGCGAACTGGTGGCGCCGGTTTTGATTATCCTCGGTTTTTTCTCCCGTATCGGCGGCATGTTGGTGGTCGGCGACATGATCGTCGCCGTGCTCCTCGTGCACGTCCCTTATCTTCTGCGCTTGACGCCGGACACCGGCGGCTATGCCCTGGAGTTGCAGGCCTTCTATCTCTTCTCGGGTCTTGCCGTGGCGCTCCTCGGCGCCGGCCGCTTCAGTCTCGGTGCCGGCCGCTGGAACTGATACGGCCTGCCAGCCTCGTCCCATATCTAACTATATGATTGGGCTATGTTTTGTCCTACCGGGCGGCTGTTCGCCGCCGACCAGAGGAAGTGCGGCCCCTCTTAATATAGAATGCAAGTAAGAATGAAAATTGACGAGGCGTCACGAGGGGGGCACACTCCGCCGGTGGAGTTCCATGTCTGAGGATTTGATGGATGTCTCCCTGCTGAAAAGCCCGTTGTCGCGCGAGATGCCGTCCGGCAAGCGCGAGCAGACGAAGATCCAAAACCGCCAGCTCATCTTGGATGCGGCGCGCCAGGTCTTCGCCGAACTCGGTTATGGCGCGACCACCGTCCGCGACATCATCCGCGCCACGCCGCTGGCGTCGGGCACCTTCTACAACTACTTCAAGTCGAAGGAGGAAGTGTTCCAGGCAATTCGCGACGAAGTCGCAATTGCAATTCGTCCGCGCCTCCATGAAGAGCGCATGAAAGCGAACACCGTGGAGGAGTTCATCTCCTGCACCTTCCGCACCTTCTTCGAATACGTGTCGGACGACCGGGTGAATTTCCACGCCATCCGCCACACCGCCGACAACACGCGCATTCGCATGGATACGCCGGAGGTCATCGCCGGCTTCGAGGAGCTGCGTTCGGATATCGAGAGCGCCATCGCCAAAGGGCTATTTCCGCCCATCGACGCCGATTTTCTGATGGCCGCCATTGTCGGCGTCGCCTTCGAACTGGGCGAGCGCATGCTCGGACGCGAGCCGCACGATCCCGTGGCAGCGGCGAAGTTCGCCACCGCGCTGTTCCTCGGTGGTTTGCGCACGCTGCCTTACGCGGTGGAGCGCGGCGTCAACACGGGAAGCGCCTGAGCGTCAGGCCGAGAGCTTGTCCAGCGCCTTGAGGATCGCATCCGTCATCGCGGCGGTGCCGACCTTCGTCATGCCGGGCTGCATGATGTCGCCGGTGCGGTAACCTTCCGCCAGCACCCGCTCCACCGCCTTCTCCAGCAGCGTGGCGTCCTCGACGCGCCCGAACGAATAGCGCAGGCACATCGCCAGCGACAGGATCGTGGCGATCGGGTTGGCGAGGCCCTTGCCGGCGATGTCCGGCGCGCTGCCGTGGATCGGTTCGTAGAGCGCCGGCTGGCGGCCGTCGGCGCCTTTGGCGCCCAGCGAGGCCGACGGCAGCATGCCGATCGAGCCGGTGAGCTGTGCCGCTTCGTCCGACAATACGTCGCCGAACAGATTGTCCGTGACGATGACGTCGAACTGCTTGGGATTGCGCACCAGCTGCATGGCGCAGTTGTCCGCCAGGATGTGCGACAGCGCGACGTCCGGGAATTCCTTGTCGTGCACGCGCGTCACCGCCTCGCGCCACAAGACGCCGGTCACCATGACGTTGGACTTGTCGGCCGAAGCCACGCGATTGCCGCGCAGCCGGGCCAGTTCGAAGGCCACGCGTGCGATGCGCTCGATTTCGCCGGTCGTATAAACCTGCGTGTCGACGGCGCGTTTCTGGCCGTCCGGCAGGTCGGTGATCTCCTTCGGCTTGCCGAAGTAGACGCCGCCCGTCAACTCGCGCACGATCAGGATGTCGAGGCCGGAAACGATTTCGGGCTTCAGCGACGATGCGTCCTTCAGCGCCTCGAAACACAGCGCCGGGCGCAGATTGGCGAACAGGCCGAGATCGCCCCGCAGCCGCAGCAGGCCCTGTTCGGGCTTCTGATGGAAGGGCAGCTTGTCCCATTTGGGGCCGCCGACCGCACCGAACAGCACCGCATCGGCCGCCAGCGCCTTCTTCATCATGGCGTCGGTCGCGGGTGCGCCGTGCGCCTCGTAAGCGCAGCCGCCGACCAGGTCTTCCCGGGTGGCGAACGCCAGATTGCGATTGGCCGAATACCAGCCGAGCACGCGGCGTGTTTCTTCGAGCACTTCCGGCCCGATGCCGTCGCCGGGGAGAAGAAGGATGTTGTAGGTCATATTACAGCCACGGCATCTGCGTTTTGCGCGCCGCCTCGAAACTGGAAATCTTGGCCTCGTTCTGCAGCGTGAGCCCGATGTCGTCCCAGCCGTTCAGCAGGCATTGCTTGCGAAACGGATCGACGTCGAATTTGATGCAGCCGCCGTCCGGCCCGCGGATTTCCTGCTTCTCCAGGTCGATGCTGACGATGGCATTGGCGCCGCGCCCGGCGTCGTCGAGCAGCTTGTCGATCTCCGCCTGCGGCAGAACGATCGGCAGGATGCCGTTCTTGAAGCAGTTGTTGAAGAAGATGTCGGCGAAGCTCGGCGCGATCACGCAGCGGATGCCGAAATCGAGCAGCGCCCAAGGCGCATGCTCGCGGCTCGAACCGCAACCGAAATTGGCGCCCGCGATCAGGATATGCGCTTTCTTGTAGGCCGGCTTGTTGAGCACGAAATCGGGGTTTTCGCGGCCGTCCGGCGTGGTGCGCATCTCGTGGAACAGCGCCGCGCCCAGCCCGGTGCGCTTGATGGTCTTGAGGAATTGTTTGGGGATGATCATGTCGGTGTCGACATTGATCATCGGCAGCGGCGCCGCGACGCCGGACAATTGTTTGAATGGTTCCATGGCGGCGCGGAACTTAACGGCTGGGGCTGTCTATCTCAAGCCGGAACGTTCCAATCGGCCAATTCCTGCATTATCGTCGCCCCTCCTCAAGCAAGGAGTTCCGTCCATGTCGAGCGAAGGCTTTCATGTCCCCTACGAGAAATTGTCCCGCCGGACCCTGAATCTTCACTATGCGATCGTGTCGCTGATGGAAGAGCTTGAAGCCATCGACTGGTATCGCCAGCGCGCCGACGACACCGAAGACGAGGCCCTCAAGGCGATCCTGCTGCACAATGCCGGCGAAGAGACGGAACACGCCTCGATGATCCTGGAATGGATTCGCCGCAGCGATCCGCGCTTCGACAAGGAATTGAAGGAATATCTGTTTTCTGAAGGTCCCATCGCGGAACTGGAAAACAAGGCTATGGGGCGGAAATAGCCGCCTCGGGTTCGGTATCGTGAAAGCGGCGCAGATCCACGACGCGCCGCCCGCGCGGATCGACGCACAAGACATCTACGAAGCGATGGTTCCAGCGGATCTGATGCGGCCGGTAGGAATGACGCGCATAGATCGTCTCCGACAGCGTGTCGTCGGTGCCGCTGAGCAGCGCGATGAGTTCGACCTGACGGTGGACCAGCGCGTCCTGCGTCGCCCCGTAAAGCGGGCTGGTGTCGTCGATCCGGTGCATCACCGTCCAAGACAGCGCGAATAGCGGCGTCTTCGCGCGCACCAGCTTCAGCTCCTCGAAGCGCCGCATGGCGATGCCTTCGCGGGTCACCGCTTCATGGGCAAACGTCACCACCACCGAGGCGTTCAGGATCTGGTTGCCGCGCTGGTTGGCGGCACGGAACATCAATGTCGGCGTGCCGTCGAACGCCGTGACGATGGCAACGTCCGAGAACAGCACCCGCGCCGTCGGGCGCGAGATGCGGGCGAACACCAGGCCGGTGGCGATGGCGAGATTGACGATGGCGGAGAAGGATTCCAGCGTCACCAGCGTATTGGCATAGAGCGTGACGGGATACATCGCGCCATAACCGATGGAGCCCAGGGTTTGGACGCTGAAGAAGAAGGCGTCGAAGAAATTTCCCGGCCGGGCATGGGCGATACCGTGCGGATCGGCGGCGTAAAGCAGGGCGAAAATCCCGTTCACGCCGAGGAACACGGCGGCAAGTCCGAGGAAGAACAGCCACCACGGCGCCGTCAAAACGCCGTGATAAAAATCCGTCCAACGGCTTCTATCCTGTCCTCTGATGACGGCGACCGGCCGCCGCGAGCGGGTACGTATGATGGCGGCTGCGATGCCAAGTTTTGCGCCGGAGCCGCGCGGATCGAAAGTTCCGGCCATGGGTTGCCTAAGGTCGCAATCGCGGTGCGGCGGAGCCTTGCAGCAGCCCATCGACGCTGAGGTCTTCGTCGATCAGCGGCCAGTGGATGCCGTGGCCGGCGGCGGCGAGTTCCCACCGCGACTTGGCCTTCGCGTCGGCCTGAGCAAGGCGCGGAAACCAACTGAGAGGTGCGCTAATCTGACGTCCGTCGCGTAAGGTGACGACCAACGTCTGCTCGGTCACCTCTACGTTGGAAACTCTCGGATCAACAGCCACTGCCGAAATAGACATCCCACGCCTTTATGAAGTTCTCGCGTTCTTCCTGCACCTTCCGCTCGATCACGTTCAGTTCCCGTGGAGCAAAGCCGATGTTGCGGGCAATCTCCACGGGATCAAGCCAGAATTTTACAGTATTTTCGCCCCGGTCGACATGAATATGGGGCGGCTCTTGCCCTTCGTTGCTGAAGAAGTAAAAACGGTAACCATTCCAACGCGGTACGGTAGGCATTACGAGCGCCGCGCTTTCAGATACGCCGCCCATTTTCCTTTTTGGTCGCGGCCGAGCTCGTAGAGATAGTCCCAGCTGTAGAACCCGGTGTCGTGGCCGTCGTCGAAAACGATGCGTATGGCGTAATTGCCGACGGGCTCGATCGCAGCGATCTTCACCTTTTCCTTGCCCATGACGATCTGCTTCTGGTCGGGGCTGTGGCCCTGGACTTCGGCGCTCGGTGATTCCACCCGCAGATATTCGGCGGTCAGCGCAAAACGCTCGCCGGTGTCGAAAGAAACGGTCAGCGCCGTCTTCGTCGGATCGAGGCGCAGTTCGGTCGGCCAGGGTTGTGCGTTCATCGCCGGTACTGTTCGCTTTCGGTGAGCGGCCGCGCCTCGTCTGGCAGCATGATGGGAATGCCCTTGCGGATCGGATAGGCGAGGTTGGCCTGGCGGCTGATCAGTTCTTGCCGCTCGCGGTCGTAAATCAGCGTCGTCTTGGTGACGGGGCAGACCAGGATTTCAAGCAGCCTGGGATCCGGTTCCATTTTTCCCTCGCCTCAGTTCAGCGACACCGGTCCGACGGGACCGGCATTCGACATTTCGAGCAGCGTCACCAGCGTGTCGACGCGTTCGAGCCAGCTCGGCGCCTCGAGCAAAGCCTGCTTCTCCGCCGGCTCGAACGGGCACAGCATGGCGAGCGCGTTGACCAGCGTCTCGGGCGGGGCGCCCATGACGCTTCGCCAATCGGCTTTCAAGTCGCGGCGGCTGAGATAGTCCTTGAGCGCGGCGAGCAAGCGGTCGCGCGGGAAATCGTTCTCGCTTGCGGTGACGAGGTCCTCCAGGAACGGCGCGAAATCCGTTTTGACGCAGCGATACGGCGCGGCAGTCTTCAGCTCCTCGACGGCCCGGAAACGGCAGATGCCGGTCAAGGTGATCAGATAGCGTCCGTCGTCGGTCTCGCGGTAGGAAGTGATCCGTCCGGCGCAGCCGATGGCGGACAGCGCCGGTTTCAGCACTTTGTCCTCGTGTTGCGTCGGCTGGATCATGCCGATCAGGCGCGTGCCCGCGAGGGTGGCGTCCACCAGCGTCAGATAGCGCGGCTCGAAAACGTTGAGCGGCAGCTGTCCGCGCGGCAGAAGCAGGATGCCGGTGAGAGGCAGAATGTCGAGCGTCGTCGGCAGATCGTCGATTGAATGATAGTTCCCGCCCACGATGCAGCCTCAGGAAAACAGGATTGAGGATAGCTTGCGCCGCGCTGCGACGGTGCGCGGGTCGGTCGGTCCCATCGCCTCGAACAGCGTCACCAGGTGTTTGCGCGCGCCTTCGTCGTTCCATTTGCGGTCGCGCCTGACGATGTCCAGCAGCGCCTCTAGCGCGCCCTCGCGCTCGCCTTTTGCGTCGAGCGCCAGCGCCAGATCGTAGCGCGCCTGATGGTCGTTTGGATCGGCGGCGAGTCTGGCCTGCAATTCGGCGGTGTCGCCGACCTTGGCGGCTTCTTCGCGCAGCTTCAGTTCGGCCTCGACGGCGCGCACCGCCTCGTCCGCGGCGCCGTCCGGCCGCACCAGCTGCAGCGTGTTGCGGGCGCGCTCCAGATCGCCGCTCTTCAGATAGCACCTGGCGAGCCCGGCAACGGCTTTGGGATGGCCGGGATCGTCCTGCAGCACATGCGCGTAGGCTTGCGCCGCTTGGCCGACGTCGCCGGAGGCGAAGGCTTCGTCCGCCATGGCGAGCACTTCGGCGGCATGGTCGGCGCCGCCATGTCCGGCTTCGCCGCCGGCCAGGGTCTGCACGAACGTCTTGATCTGGCTTTCCGGGATGGCGCCCATGAAGCCGTCCACCGGCTGCCCGTTCTTGAAGGCATAGACCGTCGGGATCGACTGGATGCGCAATTGGCGCGCGATTTCCTGGTTCTCGTCGATGTTCACCTTGACCAGCCGGACGGCGCCTTTCGCATCATCGACGGCTTTTTCCAGCGCCGGCCCGAGCTGCTTGCACGGCCCGCACCACGGTGCCCAGAAATCGACGATCACCGGCACCTCGCGCGAGGCTTCGAGCACGTCGGCGGCGAAAGTCGCGAGGGACGCATCCTTGACATAGGGGCTGGTGCTGGCCGCCGGCTGGCTGCCGCTTTGCCCGAGAGGCCGTCCGCTGGTACCGATCAAAGCCATAGTCGGATTTTCCTACCTTGCAGGGTGAAACATGGGCGCAAGCGCCGAGAAAGAAAAGGGTTTAGGCGGCCAGGCGGCGTTCGAGCGCATCTTTAACCCGGGGCCATTCCGCGGCGAGAATAGAGAAATAGACGGAGTCTCGGAAATAGCCCTGCGGCATCCACATATGACCGCGTAAAATGCCTTCCTCGACGGCCCCGAGCTTTTTCAGCGCCGCGCGCGAGCGCGCGTTCTTCGAATCCGTCTTAAATTCGACGCGATTGTAGCCGGCGGCGAAGGCGTTTTCGAGCAGCAGGTATTTCGCCTCGGGGTTCACTGCGGTTCCCTGCGCACCGGCGACATACCACGTCGCGCCGATCTCCACCTTGGCGTCTTTCGGTGTGATCGCGAGATAGGACGTCGAGCCGACGACAGTGCCGTCGGACAGCCGCCGCACGGCAAAGGTCAGCTGCGTGCCCTTCGCCATTTCCTCGACGACCCCACCGAGCCGTGCCGCGAAGCCCTTGCTCATGTCGAGCGGGATATAGGTCCAGATCGCAGGATCGGCGGCGGCGCGGATCAGATCGCCGTGGTGGCGTTCTTCCAGCGGCTCCAGCGCCACGATGCGTCCCGTCAGTATTTTCGATCCGAGCGGCAAGATGGGATTCACGGCGCAACCTCCGGCAGCGTGGCGATGATCGGATCGTGGCCGCAGGCGCGCACGAAGGCGAGCAGGTCGCTGGGCGAGACCGCCGTGGTGCGGTCGTTGCGCAGCGGATGAAAATTGAGCGGGTCGAGCGCCAGCATGCCTTCGTCGAGGATCGGGCGCACGGCGCGCACCGCATCGTTCATCAGGGCGAAGGGCGTCACCGATCCGGGCTCGATGCCGAGCGTGGCGATCAAGAGGTCGGCGGAGCCGAAGGAGTAGCGCGGTGCGCCAAGCTGCCTGGCCAGCGCGTTCAAATCCACCCGCAACCGGTCGCGCAGCACGACCAACCACAGCCCGCCTTTCTTGTCCTTGAGGAAGAGGTTCTTGGTGTGGCCGCCGGGCACGCTGTCGTGGACGGTGTCGGCTTCGTCCACGGTGAAGACCGGCATGTGTTCATAGGTCTTCCAAGCGATGCCCAATGCCCGCAGCCGCTCGTACAGCGCGGCCTCGCGTTTCTCCGGCGGCGGTAACGTCAAGATCGGCATCGCAATCCGCGGTCCGTTGGTGTTGTCGAATCGGGTATCTGCAAGGTCTTTCGCTTAGCGCATTTGAATAAGTCGCGGCCGCCCAAAATTGCGGCAGCCCGCCGGGAAACAAAACGATCCACAGATGGCGATGCGGCATGCGTACTTAATAAGTCACAGCGGGAACACAAAGTGCAGCCCGTGCACATCTTCAAAGCTCCGCTTGATTGACAGGTTTTGCGACGCCGTCACACGATCATAACAATTACAACAATGACATTTTTGGGGAAGAACTCGGAAGGCTCACCAACAGAAAGGGCCGGCACCGGCCTGCAATGGAGCTGTCAATGGCGCGGGTACACGCGAAATCCAAAGAGATCAGGAAATATCTTCTTCTTTCGGCTGCCTTTGCCGCGTCATGCGCACTTCCCGCCCGCGCCCAGCAGATCGAAGAGGTCGTCGTTACGGCGCAACGCTATGCCCAGAACGAGCAGGACGTGCCGATGTCCGTCACCACCCTGTCGAACGAGCAGGTCAGCTCGATCTTCGAATCGGGGCAGGACATCAAGGCGCTGGCCGATCACGTGCCCAATCTCTACGCCGAATCGTCGAACGGCCGCGTGGCGCCGCGCTTCTATATCCGGGGCCTGGGCAACACCGATTTCGACTTGGCGGCGTCCCAGCCGGTCTCCATCATCTACGACGGCGTGGTGATGGAAAACGCCATCCTGAAAAGCTCGCCGCTCTACGACATCAAGGAAGTCGAAGTCGACCGCGGACCGCAGGGCACGCTGTTCGGGCGCAACACCACCGCCGGCATCATCAAATTCACCAGCGTCAAGCCGAGCCAGGACTTCAGCGCCTCGGCGACTGCGTCTTACGGAGAGCTTGGCACGGCGAATGTGGAAGTCGCCGCCGGCGGCGGGCTCACCGACACGATTTCGGCGCGCATCTCGGGGCTGTGGCAGCACCGCGACAATTATATCGACAACGCCTACACCGGCGTGAACCACGCCTTGGGCGGTTATGACGAACGCGCCGCGCGCCTCCAGGTCCTATGGCAGCCGAGCGACCGGCTCAGCGTGCTGGTGAACGTGCATGGACGTTCGCTGAACGGCACCGCCGCCGTCTTCCGCGCCAACATCATCGGGCCCGGCAACAACCACCTGAACGGCAACTACGTCTGGAACAAGGTCTACTTCGACGGCGGCTTCGTCAGCCCGACCTCGCAGAACAACCCGCAGAAATACGACGGCATCGGCACCAACGCGGAAATCACCTACGATTTCGGTCCGGTGAAGCTGACCTCGATCAGCGGTTACGAGGAGACGCACGGCTTCAGCCGCGGCGACATCGACGGCGGCAACATGGTCACCGGCCCCGGGTTCATTCCCTTCCCGTCGGACACTCAGGACGGCCTCGATTATCTGCACCAATACACCCAGGAAGTTCACCTTGCGACCAATGCGGGCGGGCCGTGGTTCTGGCAGGTCGGCGCCTTCTACTTCGATACCGACTATGAAGATGCGACCTATCCGTTCTTCGTCGGTCCGACCTTCGTGCGGCAGACCAACATCTCCTACGCGCTGTTCGGCCAGACGAGCTACAAGGTGACCGACGCGCTGACGCTGACCGCCGGCGTGCGCTGGACCTCCGACACCAAGGGCATGACCGCCAACGGGCCGCTCGTCGCGCCGATCGTCAACCCGGTGCGGCTGTCGGGCGACAACGTCAGCTGGGACTTCAGCGCGGATTATGCCGTCGACGACAACATCAAGCTCTATGCGCGCGTCGCCACGGGCTTCCGCGCCCCGTCGATCCAGGGCCGCAATCTGGCCTTCGGCAGCGGCTATTCGACGGCGCGCTCGGAAACCATCACCTCCTACGAGGGGGGTGCCAAGACCGAGCTGCTCGACCGGCGCATCCGCTTCAACTTCGACGGTTTCACCTATTACCTCCAGCACCCGCAGTTCTCGGCGATCGGCGGCGCCAGCAACTCGGTGATTCTGGAGAACGCGCGCGCCGGCTTGGCCTATGGATTGGAAGCCGACGCCGAGTTCGCGGTGACGGATAATCTTCTGGTGACCGGCGGCGCCAGCTGGACGCATACCGAGATTCGGGACCCGGCCCTGAAGACCGCCGTCTGCGCGCAATGCACCGTGCTCAATCCGTTGGACGGCGCCGGCAACGCCTATCTGAACGGCAATCCGTTCCCGCAGGCGCCCGACTACATGCTGACGCTGACGGCGCGCTACGACATCCCGCTGGCCAACGGCGGCGAGCTGTTCGCCTACACGGATTGGTGGCTGCAGGGCTACACCGATTTCTTCCTCTACAAGTCGGCGGAATTCCACACCAACGGCAATTACGAGGGCGGTTTGAAGATCGGCTACGATTTCCCGGACAAGGTCTTCGAGCTGGCCGCGTATGCCCGCAACATCACCGACAGGGCCAACCTGCAGGGCGGTATCGACTTCAACAACAACACCGGCTTCGTCGGCGATCCGCGCGTCATCGGCATCGAGTTGTCGGCGCACGTACAATAAAAAAAGGGCGGCCCTCGCCGAAGAGGGCCGCCCGATCTTACGGCAGACGCCTAGCGGTCCGCGAAGCGCTGGAAGGACGTTTCGCCCTTTTCGGCGTAGATCTGCGTCAGAAGCGGCGAGCGCACGGTCGCCACCGCCCTGGCGACCGCATCGTGGTGGCATTTGTTGAACTCGTTGGTCACCGCGTCGGCGATGAGCGAGTACATGGGATGGAGGAAAGGCGATCCGCCGCAGGCTTTGACCCCGGCGAGGTCGATGCGGTGCAGCAGCATGCTGGCGCCCGCCTCGGTGTTTAGGTTGAGATCGCCGTAATTGACCTGGACGTCCCGCCGGATGGTGCCGTCGGCGGACGCCGACGACGCCAGGGCGCCGAACGCCATCACGGCGGCGAGTGTGATTCCGTAAACGCGAGACATTGGGTTTCTCCTTTATATGTTCGCGGCTCGATTCGAACCGCGCCCCCAGGAAAGCCGCTCGCCGCGCCTGGCGAAAGGATCGCCGCCCGATCATTTGCCGATCGGATGCCGTCCGCGAACCGATTTTTGTGCAGCGCAAAAAATATGCATCGTACTGCAGCAATTTTTTGCACGATTTGCCGTTTTTCTGCACAAAGTCATCACTTTACTTTCATGTGCAATCGCGAAATTATGGGGGCGAAGAGTGGTGCTGCCGGCGCGATCCGTTTGTTCGGAGGCGCCGCATTCGAGGCTGTAACGCCGGGCGGCAGAACCGCAATTGGGCCTTGTCACGCCATTGGGACAGATCGTTCTAGCGCACGAAACGGAGTTCTCGCTGGGTGGACTGCGGGTCTGTCCTTCCCGCCGGGAAGTGATCGCGCGAGGCGGCCGTCAGCTTCTCCAGCCTCGCATCATGCAGGTTTTGGTGGCGCTGGCGCGGCGCCGCGGCGAAGTGGTCTCGCACGACGAGCTGATCGCGACCTGCTGGGACGGCTACGCGGTCAGCGACGACGCCATCCATCGCTGCATTGCGCGCCTCAGGCGTCTCTCGGAAGCGCATGGCGGATTCACCTTGGAGACGGTTGCGCGCGTCGGCTACCAGCTGACGGAAAGCATCGTTGCCGCGGGAGGCGGACCGTCAACGGACGGGCCGGGCGACCAGCTCCCTTGGGAGTGGTTTCCTCAGTGAGCGTCGCGCGAGCGTCGGCGGCTGCCGCCGCTCGCAAGAAAGACGCTTTCACTCCGGCAGAAGCCGCTTCACCCATTCCGGCAGAGCGAAGGCCGCGGCGTGCACCGCCGGATTGTAGTAATCGGTTTTCAGTTTGCTCTTCTTATATGCCGCCGCCGCGCGCTTGAGGCCCTTCGGCGTGCCGAGGCGCGCGCCCTTGCCGGCCCAGCTGAGCGCCATGAAGCCGCCGATATAGGTCGGCACCACGGTCAGATAGAGACCCGATTGCGGGAAGAAGGCGCGCAGCTCCTCCAGCGCCTCCGTGATCTCCCAGGGCTGGTAGAACGGCACGCCGGTCTGGAAGGTGGCGAAGCCGCC
>JAGWVX010000451.1 GCA_018970685.1 Alphaproteobacteria bacterium
TCAACAATTCCCTTGCATATAGCCAACATGTTATATAACATACTCGTTAAATGATGAACCTCGATCACACCTTTGCCGCCCTTGCCGACCCGACCCGACGGGCCATCCTGGCGCGTCTGGCGCTCGGCGAAGCAACGGCCGGCGAGCTGGCATCGCCCTTCGCGATCTCGCAGCCCGCCATTTCCCGCCACCTCAAAGTCCTAGAAGACGCCTCGCTGATCGCACGCATCCGCGACGGCCAGCACATGCGCTGCCGCCTGCTTCCCGAAGCGCTGAAGAGCGCCAACGACTGGCTGGCCTTCTATTCCCGCTTCTGGAGCGAAAGCTTCGACCGCCTCGACGAGCACCTGAAACAAGAAGGATCCGACGATGAGTGACACCGTTCTGTCTCTAGAAATCATCCGCCGCTTCGAGGCGCCGCCCGAACGCGTGTTCGATGCCTGGCTCAGCAAGTCTTGGGGCGACTGGATCGGCCCGCGCGCGGTCAAAGGCGAAGTGACCTTGCTCGAACCAAAGGTGGGCGGCCGTTATCGCGTCGTCATGCACCGGCCGGACGATCCTCCGCTAACGGTCGAAGGCGTGTACCGCGAGATCGTGCGGCCCACAAAATTGGTCTTCACCTGGACGTGGATGCACGAAGAGCGGGAAACGCTGGTCCGCCTGACCTTCCGTCCGGTCGGCGCGGGAACCGAAATGACGATCCACCACGAAGGTTTCTCCACCACCGAACGCCGCGACGGCCACAACAACGGCTGGAACGGGACGTTCGACAAACTCGCCGCTTATCTTGCGGAAGGAGCAAAGTAATGTCCGAGATCGAGATCATCGGCGCCCCGCAATCCACCTTCGTCCGTACGTTGCGCATGGCGATGGAGGAGAAAGGCGTCTCGTACAAGCTCACGCCTGCGAGGCCGCATACGCCGGAGGTGGACGCCATCCACCCCTTCGGAAAGGTTCCGGTGATGCGTCATGGCGATTTCACGTTGTGCGAATCCAAGGCGATCGCCAGCTACATCGATAAGGCCTTCCCAGGTCCGCACCTGTTCCCGGATGACGCCAGGCTGTGCGGCCAGATCGAGCAATGGATTTCGCTGATCAACACGGCGATCCAGCCGTCCATCATACCGTATCTGCGCGGCTATTTCTTCTCGCAGCAACCCGATGGGAAGCCGGACCATCAGATGATCGAGGCCGCCCTTCCCAATGTTCAGGCGAATATCGCCCTGCTCGACCGCGCCGTGGCGAAGACGGGCCATCTTGCCGGCAACGGGTTCACCTACGCCGACATGCTCGCGCTGCCGATCCTGGACTATCTCAAAGTGTGTCCGGAGAGCCGGGATGCGATCGGAATGGCAAAATATCTGAGCACCTATTTCGCCATCCAGGCGCAGCGCCCCAGCTTCATCAACACGACGCCGCCGCCGTTCAGCGAACTGCGGCGCTAATCCGCGATGACCAGCGCAATCGCCCAGCCGTCGTAACCTTTGACGCCGACGGTTTGCAGGCCGGTGGCGGAGACGCGCGGCTCGGCTGCCATGGCTTCGATCACACGGCGCGAACCGATCACGCCGGGGTCGGCGCTGTCGGCGTTCGCGACCTCGCCGTCGCGCACGACATTGTCGACGACGATCATGCTGCCCCTGCGCGACAGCTTCAGCGCCCAGCGGAAGTACTCGGCGTTAGACATCTTGTCGGCGTCGATGAAGAAGAAATCGAAGTGGCCGGCGAGCGTCGGCAGCGTATCAAGCGCGCGGCCCGTAATCACTTCCACTTTGTCCGCCAGGCCCGCCCCAGCGATGTTCGTGCGCGCCACTTCGGCATGCTTGGGATCATATTCAAGGGAGATCAGTCTGCCGTCCGGCGGCAAGGCGCGGGCCAGCCAAATTGTGCTGTAGCCCCCCAGCGTGCCGATCTCGAGAATGCGCTTGGCGCTCTGCATCCGCGCCAGAAGGTGAAGCAGCTTACCCTGGTTCGGCGCCACGGCGATTTCGGGAAGACCCGCAGCGTTGCTGGCCTTCAGCGCGGCATCGAGCGTCGGATCGGGCCGTACCAAAAGATCGCTGAAGTAGCTGTCGACGGCGTCCCAGCGTCGTTGACTCATTCTGCCTTGGCTCCCAGTTTGCCGCCGTCGATCAGACGGCCTTCGTGCAGGATCAAAGCACGATCCATTCTGGCCGCAAGCTGAAGATTATGCGTGGCGACCAGGGCCGCGACGCCTTCGGCGCGGACAATGTGTTCCAGCGCGTCGAACACGCCAGATGCGGTGCGCGGGTCCAAATTGCCGGTCGGTTCGTCGGCCAGCAGGATGCGCGGTTTGTTGGCCAGGGCGCGGGCGATGGCAACGCGCTGCTGCTCGCCGC
>JAGWVX010000039.1 GCA_018970685.1 Alphaproteobacteria bacterium
TAAACGAGCTCGTTCAGACGCCGCAGAAAATCCACGGCTTCCAGATTCTCGACACCGCCGTAGATGTTCGGAACCCATTCGCCTTCCTTGCGGCTGTAATTGCGGTAGAGCATCGACGCCACCGCATCGACCCGCAGCCCGTCGATGCCGTAGTCCTGCAGCCAAAACAGCGCGTTCGACAGGAGAAAGCCGCGCACCTCATTGCGGCCGAAATTGTAGATCAGCGTGTTCCAGTCTGGGTGATAGCCCTCCCGCGGGTCCTCGTGCTCGTAGAGATGCGAGCCGTCGAAATTGGCCAAGCCGTGATGGTCGCTGGGAAAGTGGCCCGCCGACCAGTCCAGGATCACGCCTATGCCCTCGGCGTGACACCGTTCGACAAACGCCCGGAACTCGTGCGGCGCGCCATAGCGGCTGGTCGGCGCAAACAAGGCCGTCGGCTGGTAGCCCCAGGAACCGGCGAAGGGATGTTCGCTGATGGGCATTAGTTCGATATGGGTGAACCCCAAGTCTCTGACGTAGGGAACCAGCCGGTCGGCCAATTCGGCGTAGCGCAACGGGCGGTGCCCGTCTTCGGGAACGCGCTGCCACGACCCCAGATGAACCTCATAGATGGAAACCGGAGCGCGATGATCGGCACGCGGACCATTGTTCGGCTCCCGGCGGCGGTCCGGTGAAGGCGCGCTGGCGCAGACCAAAGATGCCGTCTGAGGCGGCAGCTCCGCCTCGAAGGCGTAAGGGTCAGCCTTGAGCAAAATCGCACCATTGCGGGTCTTGATCTCATATTTGTAACGCGTGCCGGCGGTCACGCCGGGCAGGAAGATTTCCCAGATGCCGGCGCCGGGATGGAGCCGCATCGGATTGCGCCGCCCGTCCCAGGCATTGAAGTCGCCCACCACGCTGACCCGCCGGGCGTTCGGAGCCCAAACGGCGAAGCTGGCGCCGGCGACACCGTCCATGACCGCCGGATGCGCCCCCATCTTCTCGTAGCTGTGCAGATAGCTACCCTCGGCATGGAGATAGAGGTCGAGTTCCCCAAGAATGGGACCGAAGGCGTAAGGGTCTTCGACCACTGTTGTGGCGCCGCCAGCGGTCACACGCAATCTATAGCCAAAGCGATCGTGCCGGCCCGCAATCCGACCGAGATACAAGCCGTCCTCGTGTACGCGCGGCAATTGGCCGACATCTTCGCCCGTCTCGCGATCCACGACATCGACGCGCGCCGCGTCCGGCCGCAAGACCCGGACCTGCAATTCGTTGGTATTGCTATCCTTATGCATGCCCAGAAACGAAAAGGGGTCGTGATCGTCGCCGGCGAGAATGGCTGCAATCCGGTGCGCATGAAGTTTAGACATAGGCAACGATTGGTCCGACCGGTCCATCGGCCCTCCTGATCCTGATGCAATGAAAGGCACGGCAACCCCTGCAGAGATTCAATCTCAAGAAATACTGCGCGCTTGGAGATCATTAAATCATTGAGATTGATTTCAGTAACAATAGTTTTACCAAACTAGGATGTTATATTCGTCACGGAACATGATGAAAATCAGTTTCGCAGCCCGACGCGATGGCTAGATTTAGACACCGCATCCTTGCTGTCAGAGGCGTTTTATGCGGGTGCTATTTGTAACGGCAGAAGCCTACCCACTCGCCAAGACAGGCGGGCTTGCCGACGTTTCCCGCGCGTTGCCGCTCGCACTCGCCCGCCGCGGCGTCGACGTCCGCCTTCTCCTTCCCGGTTATCCCCGCGCCTACACCCGCATCGAGAAACCCCGCATCGTGGCCAAGCTCGACCCCATGCTCGGGATCGACGACGCCACGCTGGTCTCGGGCTTGTTCCCGGATGTCGAGTTGCCGGTGTGGCTAATCGACTCACCCACGCTGTTTCGGCGCGATGGCGGGCTCTATCAAGATCACTCCGGAAAAGACTGGCCCGATAACGCCTTGCGTTTCGCTTTCTTAGCGCATGCCGCCGCAAGATTGGCGCTCCAGCGGACCAGAATCGATTGGAAGCCGGACATCGTGCACGCCAACGACTGGCATGCCGGCCTGCTGCCATTGCTGCTGTCGCTCGAAAAGGGGCCGAAACCGAGCACGGTGTTCACCACCCACAACATGGCCTTCCAGGGAAACTTCGCGGCCGACGTCCTGCCGTCCATTGGCGTTCCAGAAAGCTGCCACACGACGGACGGCACCGAATTCTATGGACAGATCTCCTTCCTGAAGGCCGGCCTCAGCTATGGCGACCGTGTGACGACCGTCAGCCCGACCTATGCCAGAGAAATCCTGACGCCCGACTTCGGTTGCGGCATGGACGGCGTCCTGCGTCACCGAGGTGCCGAATTCTCCGGCATACTCAACGGCATAGATGACGCCCTGTGGGATCCCGCGAGCGACATTCATCTACCGCAGACCTATCGCGCCAGCGACATCTCCGGCAAACGCACCTGCAAAGCCACGCTGCAACACGAACTCGGCCTGCCGGTCGCGCCCGAAACGCCGCTGATCGGCTTCGTCAGCCGGCTCACCCACCAGAAGATGGCGGACACAATCTTGTCGGCCATTCCATGGATCGCGGAGCAAAGCGCACAACTGGTTGTCGTCGGAGAGGGTGACCCGGCAATCGAAGCGGCCATGTCGAAGATCCGGGCGAAATATCCCCATCAGGTGTCGGTCACTATCGGTTATGACGAGCCGCTGGCCCACCGGCTGCAGGCGGGAAGCGACATTCTGCTGGCCCCGGCGCGGTTTGAGCCCTGCGGCCTGACGCAACTTTATGCCCTGCGGTACGGCACGCTGCCGGTCGTCCGGCGCACGGGCGGACTTGCGGATACGGTCGTCGACGCCGATGCGACAGCCATCGCGAACCGGTCCGCCACCGGCTTCATGTTCGACGACACCACGATGCGCGGTCTCATTACGGCACTAGGCCGAGCCCTGACGCTCTACCAGGAGCCGTTGACCTGGCGCCGCCTCCAGCTGCACGCCATGGCGCAGGATTTCAGCTGGGACGCAAGCGCCGCCAAGTACGTCGATTTATACAGCGCCGTGAGCGGCATACCGCACACGCCGATCGACCGGAACGTGCGCGGCAAAGATGAAATTCCAGAAACAGCGAGACAAATTGCACGCTGAAGCGTTATGATCCTTGTGCCCGTTGCATCTCTCGATGAACAGCTTCCGAGAGCGGACGAACGGTCACAATCGGTTCGGCGGCGGGCAGGAGAGTGCCATGGCCCACGACAAGCAAACCACACCCTCTGATGAGGAAATCCGCGTTCGCAGCTATCTGATCTGGGAACGCGAAGGCTGTCCGGAAGGTAAGTCGGCGGAACATTGGCTCCGAGCAAAGGCCGAACTTGAAGCGGAGTTCGAAGCCAAATGGCGCGCCGCCTCCATGGACGGCGCCTCGACGACCTTCGTCTTGCCTCTGCTGCCGATCTCCTCGCGGCCGAGCCGGACCGTCTCGATCAAGCTCGGTTCGGCGGCGAGCGCAGCCCTGCCTAATGTTGCCAGGCAATAAGCGGCAGCTCCGCAGGCAGGAAGGCGTTGGGGTGATAGGGCACGACGCGCACCGTGTAGTCCTCCAGCGGACGTGATCCGGTGACGGCGCCGGCAAAGATGTAACCGTTGGCCGAGCCCGGAATGGCGTGCTCCTGATGGAGCAGCACCGCCTCGGGCTCATACTCCGCCGTAGCATCGGCGAAGAGCTCGACCCGCACGGACGACGACGCAACCTCGCCCATATAGACCGGCACGACGAGATGGCAGGTGGTTTCGGTCCGCGTCACCATCGGCATGCCGATATGCAGGCTCGGCCAGCGGCTGTGTAGCGTCCTGGACCATTGATTCATCGCTCTGGCCTCGGCGCAATGGTCTTTTTGGCGGGCGCGGATGACCTTGGCGAGCGGCAGATAAGCCTGCTCGATGTAATCCTGCAGCATGCGCGCGCCGCCGAAGGTCGGCGTCAGCCGGCCCATGCTCTGCCGAATCCGATTCAGCCATTTGCGCGGCAGGCCGTCGGCGTCGCGGTCGTAGAATTCGGCGATGACCTTGTTCTCGAGAATGTCATAAAGACTCGCCGCATCGCGGACGTCGACATCCTCGGCAGCGCCGCCGCTGCCGTCGCCGATCGACCAGCCGACCTGGGCGTCGTAAGCCTCATCCCACCAGCCGTCCAGCGTCGAGCAGTTGAGCCCGCCATTGACCAGCACCTTCATGCCGCTGGTGCCGCAGGCCTCCCACGGCCGGCGCGGCGTGTTGATCCAAACATCGACACCCTGTACCAGATCCTGCGCCAAGGAGATGTCGTAATCCTCCAGAAAAACGACATGCCGACGGTAACGCTCCTGACGGGCAAGGCTGATCCATTCCCGGATCATCTCCTTGCCCACCGTATCGGCCGGATGCGCCTTGCCGGCGACCACGATCTGCACCGGACGCATGCTGTTGTGAAGCAGATCGTCGAGACGGCTGGGGTTGCTCAAGAGCAGGTTCGGCCGCTTGTATTCCGTAAAGCGGCGCGCGAAGCCCAACGTCAGAACGTTGGGATCCAGTACCATATCGGCGCTCTGGACGGTGTCGGCGTCCGCGCCGCGTTCCCGCAGCTGCCGAGCGAGATGGGCGCGCGCGATGTGCACGACGCGTTGGCGGCCCTCGCCGCGCATGGCCCAGATTTCCTCGTCCGAAACGCCGGCGATCGGCTCGCTGCCGTCGCAGGACGCCGAGCGCCACCGCTCCTTGCCGCAGGATTTGGTCCAGATGCGGTCGGCGCCGGCCGAATCCCAGGTCGGAATATGAACGCCGTTGGTGACGTGCGCGATGGGAACCTCGCAGGACGGCCAGCGCGGAAACAGCGGCTGGAAAATCCGCCGACTGACCTCGCCGTGCAGACGGCTGACGGCCAGCGTGATGGCGGAACCGCGTTGCGCCAGGAAGGCCATGTTGAAAGGTTCGTCGGGATCGTTCTGGTTCGAGCGGCCGAGTGCCAGTACGTCATCCAGCTTGACCCCGCGCGCCGCCACGGCGCCTTCCACATAAGGAAGATATTTGCGCAAGAGATGGGCCGGAAACCGGTCGAAACCCGCCGCCACCGGCGTATGGGTGGTGAAGACATTGCCCGCACGGGTAGCCCATAACGCCTCCCAAAAATCGAGATTGCTCTTCAGCGCAAGGTGACGGGCCCGTTCGATCACCGCGAACGCCGCATGCCCCTCGTTGACGTGGCAGATTTCGATCTCGGGATGGAGAGCCTCCACCACGCGCCAGCCGCCGACGCCCAGCACGATTTCCTGCATCAGCCGGATTTCCGATCCGCCCCCGTACAGTTTCGCCGTGATGCCGCGATCCAGCGGGCTGTTGAGCATGTCGTTGCTGTCCAGCAGATAGAGCTTCACGCGGCCGACCGTCGCCTGCCAGACGCGGAGCTGCACAACACGGCCGGGCAATTCGAGGCCGATGCGCAGCCAGCCGTCTTCCGGAAGAATGACGGGTTCGACCGGCATCGCCGCCGGTTCGTTATACGGATAGAATTCCTGCTGCATGCCATGGCCATCGACCAATTGGCGAAAATAGCCTTCCTGATAGAGCAGCCCGATGCCGATGACGGGAACATCGAGATCGCTGGCGGTCTTCAGAAAATCGCCTGCCAGCACGCCGAGACCGCCCGCATAGAGCGGCAGCGCGGCACCCAGGCCGAACTCCATGCTGAAATAAGCAACGCCGCCAAGCTGCGAAGCGCCTTCCATGCCGCGGAACGAGCCGGGCGTCTGAAGATATTTTTGCCTCTCGCCGACGAAAGCCGCGAGATTTTCCTGAAACTTCTGGTCGTTTGCCAGCGATTTGAGCCGCTCGGCCGGCGCGCCTTGCAGAACGGTCCACGGATTGTGGGTCCGTTCCCACAGCTCCTCGTCGACACTGCTCCATAAGGCATCGCCTTCGTGACTCCAGGTCCAGCGAAGATCGAGCGCCAACGTGTACAGATCGGCAATCTCTTTGGGCAGTTGCAATTGAGGAAGTGTGACCATGATCGGAACCCGTGAGCTCTCTATGCTGGAGATGATCGCAGATGCTTTTTCTCTTCAGGAATCAGCATGTTCGATGACATATTAATTGATCTTTATTAAAAAGTTCCTCCCCCAAGGGAAGCGGCACAGCCGCGCGATACAAATCCAAACCGGCAGTTGTGTGCGCCGTCAAGGCGCCGCTATCTTGCGAGTGGCTTTCATCATCCGTCCTTGTGCTCAAATTTAAGGCGAACCGCCGTGACTGCGAAACCGAACCGCGACGAACGCCCGCCACTGGCACTCGTTACGGGCGCTTCTTCCGGCATCGGCGCCGCTTTTGCGCGAGCCTACGCGCAACGGGGCACCGACATCGCATTGGTGGCGCGGCGCGCCGATCGCCTGAACCGTCTGGCCGACGAACTTACACGACGCCACAGCGTGAAAGCGATCGTTCTTCCCGCCGATCTGTCCGATGCCGACGCGCCGGACTCCATTTTGCGCGAGATCGCCGCGCAGGGCCGCAAGGTTGACATTCTCGTCAACAACGCGGGGTTCGGCGTGCCGCAGGATTTCAGCCATGCGCCTTGGGAGCGCCATCGCGATTTCCTAATGGTCTCCGTCGTCAACGCCTGCGCCCTAACATATGCGGCCGTTCCCGGCATGATCGCGCAACGGCGCGGCGCCGTCATCAATGTATCGTCGATCACGGCCTTTTCCCCAGGCGCTGCAGGACACACGCTGTATCCCGCAGCCAAAAGCTTCGCGCTCAAATTCAGCCTATCCCTCGACGCCGAACTGCGCGAGCACGGTGTCCGCGTCACTGCCGTTTGTCCCGGCTTCACCCGCACCGAATTTCACGAGGCCAGCGGCATGGCGGCGCTGATGGAACAGGCGCCACGGCATTTCTGGACCAGCGCCGAGGCGGTGGCGGACGCCGCCATTGCCGGCAACGAACGCGGAAAGGTCGTTGTCATCCCCGGCTGGCATAACAAACTCGCCGCCGCGCTGATGAAATACTTGCCGGACAGCGTCGTTACTCCCATCATCCGCGCGGGCGCCGCAAAGTACCGTATAGGGGAGTGATGCAGTGCCCTCACATTACGACATCGTCATCGTAGGCAGCGGCGCGGGCGGCGCCACGCTCGCACAGCGGCTCGCGCCGACCGGGAAATCGATCCTGATCCTCGAACGCGGTCAGCATCTGCCGCGCGAGGCCGACAATTGGGACGCCAAGGCCGTTTTCGTCGACCGCAAGTACCGCACGCGCGAGCGGTGGATCGACAAGCGCGGCGCGCCGTTCACGCCCAACACCTATTATTGGGTGGGCGGCAATACGACCTTTTATGGCGCGGCGCTGTTCCGGCTGCGGGCCAGCGATTTCGAACAGCGCGCCCATGCCGGCGGCGTTTCGCCCGCCTGGCCGATCAGCTATGGCGATCTCGCACCTTATTACACGGAAGCCGAGGCGCTATGGCGGGTGCACGGCACGCGCGGCATCGATCCCTCCGAAGAGCCCGACGATCCGCCTTATGCATTCGCCGCGCTGCGCAACGATCCGGGCATCGAACGGCTGAAGGCGCATTTCGAGGCGCAGGCATGGCGGCCTTTTCCGCTGCCGCTGGCCGTCAACCGTCAGGACGACGACCCGCTGCGCTCGGCCTGCATCCGCTGCAAGACCTGCGGCGGCTATCCCTGTCTGGTGATGGCGAAATCTGACGCGCGCAGCATCGCGGTGATGCCGCTGCTGGACATGCCCAACGTGACGCTGCTCACCGGACGCAAGGCGGTCAGGCTGGAGACCGATCCGGCCGGCCGGCAGATCCGCGACGTCGTCTGCGAGAGCGAGAACGGCGAAGAACGCTTCTCGGGCGATATCGTCGTTCTGGCTGCGGGCGCGGTAAACACCGCCGTCCTTTTGCTGGCGTCGGCCAACGGCGCGCATCCCGACGGCCTCGCCAACAGTTCGGGCCAGGTGGGACGCAATTACATGTTCCACACCCTGACTGCGATGCTGTCGCTGACGGAGGCGCCGTTCGACGCGAGTTTCCCCAAGACGCTGGCGGTCAACGATTTCTACCACCGCGACCCGCGCGGCGGTTTCGATTTTCCGATGGGGCATATCCAACTCCTCGAATACATGTCGGGCCAGACCTTGGAGGGCCAACTGGGCGACTTGGTTCCGCCGCAGCTTCTGCCCGACGGCGTGTTCAATACGATCGCGAAACGGCTGCTCAGCTTCCTGGTGATCTCCGAAGACCTGCCCATGGCCGACAACCGCGTCCGGCTCGACAAGACGGGACAAATCCACCTCGACTACGCGCACAACAATCTCGAAGGGCACGAAAGACTGGTGCGGACGCTGCGCGGCGCGCTCGACGGCTTCACCAGCCATACCCACCCGCTGTCACAGCACCATTTCCAGTTCGACTCGCTGCTGCCGCTCTACGGCACCGCCCATCAGAACGGCACCGTCCGTTTCGGCAAAGATGCCAAATCCTCCGTGCTGGACCCGATGTGCAAGGCACACGACCTGGACAATCTCTATGTCGTCGATTCCGGCTTCTTCGTGTCGAGCGCGGCGGTGAATCCGACGCTCACGATCGTCGCCAACGCCATGCGCGTGGGCGATCATCTGAAGCAACGACTCTGAAGGTCCGGCGCATAGATTTCCGTTTTTTTCAGAATCGTTTCGGACAGACTCCTCCCCCGACCGAGTTGCACGTTTTTTTCGAACGCACGGGACTACGCACGCGCCAACGCGCGTGCCGGTCCGCATGCAAATGTGGTGATATAAGATATGTGGTCATTCGACCGTACCGGTTCAAGCGGCATGAAGAAAAAAGTCACGCCTGCGACAATTTCCGAAAAGCACCTTTGATACCAACGGCTAAGCGACCGCGTCGTCGCATGGCGCGAAAGAATTCTTGATACGCATTCGCGGAAAATAATTTTCGGGCGCCTTCGCTACGCCTGGCGCGGCGCTTCCGCGTCGCTCTGTCTGTGCGTCCGAGCGAGAAGCATGTACATCGCCGGCACCACGAACAAAGTGAAGCAGGTGCCGACGGCAATGCCCGTGGCGATGACGAGCCCCAGATTGTAGCGCGCGGCGGCGCCGGCGCCCGAGGCCAAGATGAGCGGCATTACGCCCAGCACCATGGCGGCCGTGGTCATCAGGATCGGCCGCAGACGGATGGCGGCGGCTTCCTCGACCGCCTGGCGCTTGGTCTTGCCTTCCAGCTGCAGGTCGTTGGCGAAACGGACGATCAGAATGCCGTGCTTGCTGATCAGGCCGATCAGCGTCACCAGGCCCACCTCGGTATAGATGTTGAGGCTAGCGCCGCCCACGCCCATGGCGATGAAGATCAGCGCTCCGCAGATCGACATCGGCACGCTGACCAGGATGATGACGGGATCGCGGAAACTTTCGAACAGCGCGGCCAGCGTCAGGAAGATGATGATCAGCGCGAAGAAGAAGGTGACGATCAGAGCGCTGGATTCCTGAACATATTGCCGCGAGGGACCGGCGTAATCGACGCGGTAGCCTTGCGGCAGAATGCCGGCGGCGATCTTCTGCATCACCGTGAGCGCGTCGCCGGTCGTCATGCCCGGCCGCGGGATGGCGGTGATGGTCGCGGCGTTGAGCTGCTGGAAGTGATTGAGCGATTCCGGCGTCACCGTGTTCTCGAGATGCGCCACGGTGGATAGCGGAATGGCCGAACCGGCCGCGGTGCGGATGTAATAATTCTTCAGCTGATCGGCGTTGAGGCGGTCGACCTGCTGGACCTGCGGGATCACCTGATAGGCGCGACCCGAGAGATCGAAGTAGTTGACATAGCCGCCGCCCAGCATCGCCGACAGCGAGCTGCCGATGTCGCTCATGGTCAGACCCATGGCGGCGACCTTGTCGCGGTTGATGACGATTTCCGTCTGCGGATTGTCGTATTTGAGGTCGGAGTCGAGGTAGACGAAGCTACCCGACTTGAGCGCGGCGTCCATGACGCTTTGCGCCACGGTATTGAGACGCTGGAAGCTTTCGGTGGTCTCGATGACGAACTGAACACCGAGGCCGCGCGGTCCCGGCAGCGACGGCATCAGAAAGGCGGCGGCGCGTACACCGGCGACCTTGTTGAACTGTTTCTGGATGAGCGGCGCGAGTTCCTGCGCCGAGCGGTCGCGGTCGCCCCAGGGCTTGAGCACGATGCCGGCGATATTCGTCCCTGGCGCCGTGATCTGGAAGGTGTGGTCCATCTCGGGAAACGACTTCGCGATGTCGAAGATCTGATTCTGCCAGATCAGCGACTGTTCCAACGTCGCTGTCGGCGGCGTCGTAAGCGAGGCGATAACGATGCCCTGGTCCTCGTTGGGCGCCAGTTCCGACTTGGACATGGTGAACAACAGATAAATGCTACCCAAGACGATCACAGCGAAAACAATGACGACCGGCAGTTCGTTCAAAGCGCTATGCAGCAGGCGCTGATAGGCGCTGTGCAAGGCGTCGAACTTCTCGTCGATATAGGTGACGACGCGCCGTTCAAGCTGCGAGCGGGTGTCGGCATGCGAGTGCAGCAGCCGACTCGACATCATCGGCGACAGCGTCAGCGCCACGATCGCGGAAATAATGACGGCGCCTACCAGCGTGAAAGCGAATTCGACGAACAGGGCGCCGGTGAGCCCGCCGATGAAACCGATCGGCACATAGACCGCCACCAGCACCAGCGCCATGGCGACGATCGGGCTGCCGAGTTCGCGCGCGCCCATGATGGCGGCGTCCCACGGCGTGCGGCCCTCCTCCAGATGGCGGCTGACGTTCTCCACCACGATGATAGCGTCGTCGACCACCAGGCCGATGGCCAGCACGAAAGCCAGCAAGGTGAGGAGGTTGAGGGTGAAGCCGAAGGCGAGCATGAAGACGCCGGCGCCGATCAGCGACAGCGGGATCGTCACGATGGGAATGGCGACCGCGCGCGGCGAACCCAGGAAGATGAAGATCACGAAGATGACAATGGTGATGGCTTCGCCCAGCGTCCATTCCACTTCGGTGATCGAGCTTTGGATGAATTTCGTCGAGTCGTAGGCGACGAAAGAGGTCAAGCCCTGGGGAAGCTGCGCGTCGATACCGGGCAGCACGGCACGCACGCGCTGGATGACGTCGAGCACGTTGGCGCTCGGCGCCACATTGATGGCGATCACCACGCCGGGATTGCCGTCGAAATTCGCCTGCGCGTCGTAGTTGGTCGAACCCAGGGTCACGTTGGCGACGTCGGACAGCCGCACATAAGCGCCCTTCTGCGACTTGATGATGAGGTCCTTGAACTGGCCGATCGAATGCAGGTTGGTCGACGCCGTCAGGTTCACCTGCACCATCTGGCCGCGGGTCGAACCGGCGCCGGACAGATAGTTGTTGGCGGAGAGCACCGTGTAAACGTCGGAGGCGGTCAGTCCGTAAGCGGCGAGCTTCTGCGGATCCAGCCAGACGCGCACGGCGAACATCTTGGCGCCGAGAATCTGCGCCTGCTGCACGCCTTCGACCGCCTGCAGCTGCGGCTGCACCACACGCACCAGGTAGTCGGTGATCTTGTTGGGCGGCAGCACCTTGCTGTTGAACGTGATGTACATCGCCGAGATCGACTGGCCGACGGCGATGCTGATCACCGACTGCTGCGCCTGCGGCGGCATCTGATTCTTGACCGAATTGACCTGTGTAATGATCTGCGCCAGCGCTTTGCTGGCGTCGTAGTTCAGACGCAGGTTGACCGTGATGGTGGACTGACCCTGCGTGCTGCTCGACGTCATGTAGTCGATGCCGTCCGCCTGGGCGATGGCGTTCTCCAGCGGCGTGGTGATGAAGCCGGCGATGGTCTCAGGACTGGCCCCGTAATAGGCGGTCGACACCGTGACCACGGCGTTCTGCGTCACCGGATATTGGCGCACCGGCAATTCGGTGAGGGCACGGATGCCGACCACCAGGATCGTCAGGCTGATGACGATCGAAAGAACCGGCCGCCGGATGAAGATGTCGGTGAAATTCATCGCCGCCGGCCTATTGCTCGACCGGAGTTGGCGACGGGTTGTTCGGAAGCTTGACGCTGTTGTTGATGGTGACGAGGGTGCCGTTCTTCAGCTTGAGCTGGCCGGCGCTGACCACGGCCTCGCCCGGCTTGACGCCGCTCAGGACCGACACCTGGTCGCCGCGCGTGTCGCCGACCGTGACGAAGCGCTGCTCGACGGAGAGCTGATCCTTGCCGGTGGGGTTCTGCGCGGCCGGCGATTTGGCGATGACGAAAACCGTGTCGCCGTACGGATTATAGGTCATCGCGGTCTGCGGCAGAGTGATCAGCGAGCGCGGCTTGCCGACATCCGTCACCACCGTGGCGTACATGCCGGGCAGCAGCGACTTGC
>JAGWVX010000040.1 GCA_018970685.1 Alphaproteobacteria bacterium
CGCCGATCTTGCTCGCTATAAGAAGCCCGCGGAAATCGATCTCATGCGGACGCTCAAACAGACCCTCGACCCTAAGAATATCCTCAACCCGGGAAAGCTGGTGCCTGAATAGCGGGGGACGATTGCGATCGTCGCCGGAGACAGCTGTTACGCAGCTCTCTAAGCCGCCTTCGCCAACGGGGTCGGAGCCGTTGTTGCCGGCATGGTCGGCGTCTGGCGGTCTTTGGCGTTGGAGCGGGCGCTGATGGCTGCTGTAACAATAGTGGCCGCATAAGGCAGGCTTTGTACGCCAAGCATCACGATCCAGAGCAATGCCGCGGGATCGTCAAGCCTCCCGGTGGCGAGCACGGATGCGATCGCGAGCACGCACAGCGCAAACAACGTGGTCTCCTGCCAAGCGCCCCGCAACGCCTGGCTAAGCAGGGCCTGATCTGCGCATTTCGGTGTGCGCAGGAACGGCTTACCGCTGGTGAAGAGCCCAGCCCACACGGCCTTGCCCACTGTGTGCGTCAGCGACAATCCAGCAACGGATGCCATTGCCGCCCCCTTAACGCCGGATTGTACCTTCGACGGATAGAGCAACAGAGTCTTCAATGTCTTTGCAGCAAACAGCGCCAGTGCCGCGGCCGATAAGGCCGGCATCGGCACGTACACATAGCGCGGCGCGCCCCACATCATAAAAGTCCAAACCAACGCCATCAGGGTTACGACCATGCCAAGGCCATCTGAAATCCATGGCAGCCAGCCGCTCAAAAATTGGTAGCGCTGCGCCCAGGACAATCTGGCGCGGCCGAGAAAAATCGAACCGGCATGGCGCTTTAGAATCTGCATGGCGCCATAGACCCAGCGATAGCGCTGGCTCTGGTAAGCCTTCAACGTGTCCGGAATCAGCCCGCGTCCCATGCTCAGCGGGATGTAGGCCGCGCCGTAGCCCGCTTCGAACAGTTTGAGGCCGAGCTCGGTGTCCTCGGTGATGCACCAAGTACTCCAGCCGCCTACCTGATCGAGCGCATCTTTACGCACGATGGTCATGGTCCCGTGCTGGATAATGGCGTTATGCTCGTTGCGCTCCACCATGCCGATCTGGAAGAAGCCGCGATATTCCTCGTAAGCCATCGCCTTGAAAGCGCTTGTCCGAGCGTCGCTGTAGTCCTGCGGGCCTTGCACGAGCGCAATATCCGGCGCGGCGAACAGCGGCAAAGTCAGGCGCAGCCAATTGGGCTCGACACGATAGTCGCTGTCGATAACCGCTATATATTTCGCATTACTGCCTGTCAGCTGCAACGCTTCATTCAACGCTCCGGCCTTAAAACCCTGTACGCCATCGAGGTGGTAAAAACGGAATCGAGGTCCAAGCGTCGCGCAATGCGCCTCAACCGGCTTCCAAGTGTCCGGATCCGGCGTGTTGTTGTCGAGAACGATGACTTCGAAATTATCGTGATCCAGCCGCGCCAGCGCGTCGAGCGTCTCAATCACCATCGACGGCGGTTCGTTGTAGCACGGCACATGCACGGAGACGCGCGGGCTCGCCTCGGGAATCGCCGCACGCATGGCACGTCTTTCGACGCGCCAGAGGCTGGACGCCAACTCGACGCCTTCGGTCAAAATCACCGCCGAGGCGAGAAACACCAGAGGCGACATCGCCAGAATCATCGCAATATCGGCCGGATCGATGTAGTCGAGCGTGGTCGCGTCGATTACCAGCAGCAAGCCGGTCGTCACCAGCGCGACCAGTCCGCCCATGACAATGTAGCCGGTTTGGCGAACGCGCGGCATGCGCCCTAGAATCAGCAGACCGAGAAGCAGCGTGAAGATTGCCGCCAGCAGCGTGTAGCTGCGCCATTCCGGAAAGGACCGCAACAAACCCGTAAACGGAAATTTCGGTATTCCATTGGCGTCAAACAGCCCCCAATAGGCTCCGACCATCCCTTCATTTCCGGCTTTCCAAGGCTGGTCATAAGCTTCGATCAAGTAGTAGTCATACCCTTTGTTCAGCGCGAGTTGGACGAAGTTGCGAATGAAATAGGCTTCGTTGGCGAGAGACGCTTCTGCCGCACCTTTGGTGCGGCCTTCCGACGGCCAGCCTGCTTCGCCGACAACGATAGGCTTGTCCGGAAATTCCTCCTGCACCAGATCGTAATGGCGCTCAACGAAACTCATCGCGTCGCGTATGCTTGCGGACTCCCAGTACGGCAACAGATGCACGAAGACGACGTCTACGTACTTTCCGAGTTCTGGGTGCAGCAGCCACGTCGACCAAGTTTCCGCGGTTGTGACCTTGATGCGCGCCGGCAGGGCGTCGCGCACACGCCGGATATAGGAATTCAACTGATCGGCGGTCACGTCGCCGCGCATAATCGACTCGTTGCCGACGATCACGCGGTCGATGACGCGCCTGTTGGCAAGTACGACCTTGAGTGCAGTATTGATCTCGCGCTCATTCTTGTTGAGATCGGCGCTGATCCAAATGCCGAGCGAAACGGTCAACCCGTAACGGCGTGCGATCTCTGGAACCTTGTCGAGACCATCCGAAACCGTATAGGTGCGGATATGCCCGGTGATCCGTGACAGCTGCGCCATGTCGGCATCGATCCGCTCCGGCAATACATGTCTGGATTCGGCAAAAGTGAAACAGTGACTGGGATTATAGGTAACGCCGCGTACCAACCCGTCCCAGTCCGGCGCAACGACCGTGTAATCTCGGCTGGCCCAGAACAGAGCGCTGGCACCGACGACAAGAAGCAGTGCGACCGCGATGCGCAGCGTTCCGCCGTGCGAACGCAGCCAGCGGCGAAAAATCTTAATCACGATTCACGCCACTCCACCCGTTGTCACTGATCGCTATCGTCGGGTCCCAAGTCCACATCTTGGCCTTTGTCGTTAGGATCGTTCGGGTCGTGTGGCTTGATTTTCGGCGGCACGACCTTGATCAGCTCGAGATCGAACACCAGCGTTTGGTTGGGCGGGATGGAGCCATCGGGTGAGCCGCGCTCGCCATACGCCAATCCGGCCGGGATCACCAACTGCCAGTGATCACCGACCCGCATCAAGGACAGCGCTTCGGACCAGCCGCTGATCAACTGGTTGACCTTAAAGCGCACGGGCATGCCTGGTTCCGTGCCGTCAAAGACTTTGCCGTTGATGAGGCTCCCCGTATAATAGACGGTCACATAGTCCTGTGGCCTGGGCTGTTTGCCGAAGCCGTTGCGTAAAATGCGGTACTGCAAGCCGTCGGGCTTTGTGACCACTCCCGGTTTCTTGGCATTGGCCGCCAGAAAGGCCGTATTGGCGGCCTGGCTCAGGGAGCTATCAGCTGCCATAGCGGGCACTGACGCCACCATCGCAAAAGCGACCAGCATGGCTCCAAGACGCGTCATTTCCTGCACTCCCTTCGATCCCAATACGGGTTTTGGACGATAGCCCATGCCACGCGCAAGCGCCGACAAAAACAAACTTAATCCTGTTTTCGGATGCTTTTCACAGGCCTTTAAGCAAGCGCCCCAGCCACGTCCGCCGGCGGGAAGGCTTGCCGATGGCACGCCCAATCGGTTCCTTAGCGTCCCGCTGTGCCGTCCTAGCTGCTTCAGAAACTGAGAAATCGTGGCTTTTGACCGACCCGAGCGGAGGCGCCGTATAATTGACGAAGGGCGGCGGCTCAGTCAGGGGCCCAAAACACACAGGTCCGATGCATTGGGTCATATATTTCTTGGCCCAGGCCTCGTCCGGGCTGAGCACAAAGGCTTCCGTAATCGGCGGCTTTGGGCCCGCCTTGGTCCGGCTGAGCTGGCTATCCTTGACGATGCGCACGAGCCGGTCGAACCGCTCCGCGCCTTCCGCCAATGCCCCTTCACCCGATTTCCGCGCCTCGGCCATGTCAGCCTCCACCTTGCTTGGTCCACCACTGGAACCCCGCCTCTCGGCTGATGACGGCGACATCAATGGCGCCGCCAACGGTTTCCCGCTGTGCCATTATACGCTTTTTGAAAACATTGAGAGCGACAAGTTCACGGGCCGTTTCCGCCAGTTCCGGTCGAGCGGCAATCTCCAGGACCCGCAATACCGGGTTGATATAGGCCTGCTGCTGGTAATCGCCGATCATGTTGCGAAAGGCATTGAAATACTGCGGCAACACCTGATCTCGGAATTGTCCCCGAACGCTTTCGCGCTTCGCCGCGTCGACGCCGGTAAAGCTGCCGACGATGTGATCGACCAGGCCATACATCATCATCTGCATTGCGCCGTAGAAGCGCCGCTCCAAGTTGAAGTCGATTCCACGAATGAAGGCGTTGGTCACCTCGCTATCGGCGAAGACACGAATCTTCGACCGCACTTCGCTGTCGATGGCATCGACGCTCGCCTCGGCCCGTTTGACGATGCCACCGACGATGGCCGACAGGAAATATGTTACGACCACGGGATAGCGCTCTTCCGACCCGAAGCCCGCGAACACCAGACCGGTCACATCCTCAAGGAAGAGATCCTTGACCACGCAAAAGACTGCAATGTCGCGCAAATGCTGCAACGCGGTCTTGTCGAGATCAAACGACGAAAAGCCGTAAGAAATCAGCTCGTCAACGACATCGGCATAATTGCGCGCCACGGTTGCGCCGAAGTCCTGCGGAAAGCAAGACAGATCGCGCCGCGGGTTACCGTCCTCACGGACCTGATACGTGTTCCAAACATGCTCGATCGCTTCCTCGAGAATGGCGGTATCCGACGCGCTAGCACGCTGCGCTCCGCCGCTTTCTCGCAGGTATTGCGCGAGATGAAAGACATAGCGAAACACGGAAGCAAGAAGCCGCTTGTAATCGTCCTTTTGTCGTTCTCGTGGAAAGAACTCCTCGAGGTTGTCGAGCATGCCGCTGAACCTTGCAGCGTAATCACGCACATGCGGAAGCGGCCCGGACTTTCCCTTCTTCTGAAAATGCTCGATCAAATGTTCCCAAGGGTGCCCCATCATGTCGGCCACGCCGAAGAACATCACGCCAATAGGTGCGCCATCCGCGAGATTGTACAGCTTGCGCTGATCGTTGCGGACAACGACCGTGCCGCCGTCAATCAGTGTCACAGCAGAATCCGCCGCAAGCGCGACTGCACGCTGGTTCATCACCGCGATTTCGGATGTCATACCTCGCGCCCACCCCACGCTCGATTTTGCGCCAGACTGTCCGCCGAGATGCGTCTCCATCTCTTCGCGTCCAGTGCTTCGAAAATGATGTCACAGAGACTGCGGAATTGGGAGCGGCCACGGTTCTTTTGGTTAGGACCACGCGGCATCCACAACACGTTGTACGCGTAAATTATGCGGCACACGTTGTGGTAGCCGACAGCCCACCATCCAACTCTACAGAATGTGTATGACGAGATGAGTAAGGACGGCCACACCGAAAATAGCGACGACCGCGCCCGACGCTTCGTTGATCAGCCGGACGACATGATCATCAATGCGCGCGTGCAAAAGGCCAACGACCGTGGTCAGGGTCAACCACCACATGGACGACCCGGCCACGACGCCCATTACGACCAAAGCCGCCGCGAAAAAGCTTGGATTGTCGCCGGCAAGCCCGCCAAGGCTGGCGAACAAAGCGGTGAAACCAAACAGCGTCGTCGGATTGGTGATAGCTAGCACGAAGGTCGAGGCCATGGCCCGCACCAGCGAATGCTTGCCGCCCACTATTCCCCCGTTTTCGGCCATCGCAAGCCGTTCGTCGAAGCTTGGAGGCGGCGGCGTATAGAACGTACGAACGCCGAAAAACAGCAGCAATAGACCGCCGACGAGCTGCAGGACGCTGGAGAATCCCACAATCAACTGCACCAGCGCGGTGAAGCCAAACCCGGTGATGCATGCGAACAAACCGTCTCCTGCTGCGGCGCCTAAACCGGACAGAAAACCGATCCAGGAACCGCATTGCAGGGTGCGGCGTATACAGATCAAATTTACCGGCCCGATCGGGACTGCAGCGACGAGACCAATCGCAACGCCCGATAGGATGAGGAGGATATAATTCATTCCGGCGAGGTCTCGATGACGTCGAACCAAGCCTCGAAGCGGACTTTCATCGTGGCACTTCCTGTTTGCGAGTGCTGCTTAGAACTTAGGCGGGCGCTAAAGCAACCGAATCCGCATCATCTTGCAAGTCAATACTCGACACGCAAGCCCGCCAGGGGGCAAGCTTCTTGTCGAGGAAAGGTGCGTCCGGACGGAAACATTCGAAAAACGAGGAAAAAGCTATCGACTTTGCGAGGTGTCATGCGACATTTTGAATTGTCTCTCCGCGGCTACCGGCTGACCACCGCCGAAATTCTGTATCACATGCCGGACCATCCGGCAGTATTGCAAAGCTTTATCTGGCAGGACCTCGATCTTGCTCCAAAGTTTCCTACCCTCAACAAATTCCTCCGCTTCTGGGAGACGCGCATCGAAGGACGGCTGCATTCCGTTCGGGTGGCCGCCCGCGGTCTGATCTCCGATGCCGAATTGAAAATGGGCGACGGCGAATTCACGCTCAACTAGAGGGCAACGTTTCCGTGAAACGGATCGGAGCGCCCTGCCCCGATACGGTAAGCGCCCCGTTGCGCATAACGATCCGCCCACGGATTATTGTGGCGAGCGCCCATCCGGTCGTCCGCATGCCGTCGAACGGCGTCCAACCGCATTTCGACGCAATCCAAGAGTTTTCGATTGTCTTCTTCGCCTTCAGATCGACGATGGTGAAATCGGCATCGTAACCGAGCGCGATGCGGCCCTTTCCGGCGATACCGAACACGCGCGCCGCGCCGGCGCTTGTGAGGTCGACAAATCGTTCGAGCGTCAAGCGCCCGGCGTTGACGTGATCGAGCAGGATCGTCACGAGCGTCTGCACGCCGGGCATGCCGGACGGCGTATCGGGATACGTCTTGTCTTTTTCTGCCATGGTGTGAGGTGCGTGATCAGAACCGATAACGTCGATCAAGCCTTCGTGAACGGCCCGCCACAGCGTTTCGCGATGATGCGCATCTCTAATCGGTGGATTCATCTGCGCATAGGCGCCGAGCCGCTCATAGCATTCGGGCGCCGACAGCGTGAGATGCTGCGGTGTGGTCTCGACGGTGGTCAGGTCATGCGCGCGGTCAAGCAACGGCAGTTCGTCGGCGGTAGTCACATGCAGCACATGCAACCGCCTGCCCGCCTGCCGCGCCAAACGCAATACGCGTTCGGTAGAAGCGCGAGCCACTTCGGCGTCGCGCCACACCGGATGCGTGCGAACATCACCTTTGAGAGCAAGAGACTTGCGTTGCCGCAGCCGCGCCTCATCCTCCGAGTGGACGGCCATGCGTCGCGTGCTGCTCTTCAGCGCAGCCAGGATATCTTCTTCATTGTCGAGCAGTAGCGTGCCGGTGGAAGAGCCGAGAAACGCCTTCACGCCACACACACCTGACATGCGTTCCAGCGTCGCCAGCGCGCCGACATTAGCCGGTGTTGCGCCGACATAAAAAGCGTAGTCGCAATGCATGCGATTACGGGCGCGGGCCAGTTTGTCCTCTATGGCCGCGCGCGTCGTTGTCGGAGGTGCCGTATTCGGCATTTCGAAAACAGCTGTAACGCCGCCCAGGACGGCCGCGCGGCTTCCGCTTTCCAAGTCTTCTTTATGTTCGTTACCGGGTTCGCGGAAATGGACCTGGGTATCGATCACGCCTGGCAGCACGTGCAGCCCGCCGGCTTCAAAAACCTCAACCGCAGCCGCAGACCCAAATGCGCCCACGGCTGCAATTTTTCCCGCCTTTACGCCCACGTCGGCAGGCACGATGCCATTGGGCGTTGCGCAGACCCCACCCCGGATAAGAAGATCGAATGCTTCCGTCATGGGCCAAGGAGTAAGGCGCGCCGACAGCCTTGGCAACGGCGCCAGGGCCTATTACTTCCTGTGCCATGATTACCGAACTGACCGACCGGGCCGTGATCGCCCTTACTGGGCCGGAAGCGCGTCCCTTCCTGCAAGGGCTTGTCACGAACGATGTAAAGGACGTGTCGCCCGGTCGCGCTGCCTATGCGGCGTTGCTCACGCCGCAGGGTAAGATCCTGTTTGATTTTCTGATCGCCGCGGGCGACGACGAACTGTTGATCGATTGTCGGCACGAGGCTCGCGAGGCGCTGATCAAGCGGCTATCTATGTACAGACTCCGGTCTAAGGTCGACATCTCTCGGCGCGATGACATCGGTGTATTCACCGGACTAAACAGCGGCGTTACGGACCCACGTTTGCAGGCGTTAGGGGGGCGTGCGCTTATGCCCAAACATGAACCCGCCCAAGATGGGGCGCAGGACTACCTCGCCAAGAGGCTCGAACTAGGCGTTCCGGAGGGGATCGACTTCGGCTCCGATCAGATGTTCGCCCTCGACGCCAATCTCGATGAGCTACATGCCATTTCCTACGAGAAAGGTTGTTACGTCGGGCAGGAACTGACGGCACGCATGAAGTACCGAGGCAAGGATCGTAAGCGATTGTTGACGATTACGACAAAGGACGGCTCTCCCCTGCCCGCCAGCGGTATTGCCGTGACGGCCGATGGGCGCGATGTTGGCGTTATTAGCTCCCGCTATGGCGCGCGCGGTTTCACGCTTGTGAGGTTGGACCGGCTGACTGAAGCATCCGGCGCGGCGCTTGAAGCGGCCGGCGTACCGGTGGATGTGACAAAACCGATCTGGCTTTCCCCTTGACGAACATCGCGGGCGGATCAGAGTGTCGGCGGAACATGCGGAGGAGCCGGACATGTTGCATCACGTTTCCGTTGGTGTCCGCGAGGTCGAGCGGGCTGCTGCATTTTATGACGCCGTCCTAGGGGCCCTTGGCTACAAACGGATTATGGAATTCCTGCCATACGCAGTCGCTTATGGCGACGAGAACCCGTCGTTCTGGGTGCAATTGCCGCATAATCAGCAGATGGCCAGTGTCGGTAACGGCGTCCATATCGGGTTCATCGCCCGCAGCAAGGATGCAGTGCGTCGTTTTCATTCCGCCGCTATAGCCAACGGCGGTACGAACGATGGCGAACCTGGACCGCGACCTGACTATGGCCCGGATTACTACGGCGCCTTTGTTCTGGACCTGGATGGCAACAAACTGGAGGCTACTCTTACGGCAGTGTCGAAGGCAAAAAAGGCCAAAGTCAAGACAAAGGCGAAAGCGGGTAGGAAGATTGCCCAAAAGGCCAAGAAGGCTGCACCCAAAAGAAAGAAAACATCCAAGAAGCGCAAGGCGAAGCGGTGACAGACGAATTGGTTCGATGTCATTGGCCGGGCGAAGATCCGCTTTACGTCGCCTACCATGATGACGAATGGGGCGTCCCTGAATTCGACGACCGAGCACTTTATGAAAAACTTGTGTTAGATGGATTTCAGGCGGGACTATCCTGGATCACGATTTTGCGCAAGCGCGAGAATTTCCGTCGAGCTTTCGACGAATTTTCCCCGGAGAAGATTGCACGCTACGGCAAGCGCGAAACCAACCGTCTGTTAAGAGACGAAGGCATCATCCGAAGTCGCGCGAAGATCGAGGCGGCGATTAGGGGTGCGCGCCTATGGCTGGATATCCTGGAAAAGGAACCCGGCGGCTTTTCCGGGTTGATCTGGAAACATGTGGACGGGCGACCGCGCGTCAACCACTACAAGGCGCCCAAGCAGATCCCGGCGAAGACGCCGATGAGCGAGAATCTCGCAAAGGAGTTGAAGCAACGAGGCTTCAACTTCTGCGGCCCGGTGATCGTCTACGCCTTCGCACAGGCAATCGGCATGGTGAACGACCACATTGTGTCGTGCCACCGCCATGCCGCGTGTGAAAAATTGGCGCGTCAACCACGTCCGCGGTAGGGCTCGATCTCAAAATCGGGAAGCCAGACATCGCCGGGGAGTTTTCCCGTCTGCCAAAACACGTCGATCGGTATTCCGCCGCGCGGATACCAACAGCCTGCAATGCGCAGGTATTTCGGTTTGATTGCGGCCACCATCCGTTTGGCGACGAGAAGTGTCGTGTCTTCGTGAAAAGCGGCGTAGTTGCGGAAACTGCTAAGGAATAGTTTCAGCGATTTTGATTCGACGAGGAGCCCGGCCGGCACATAATCGATCACAAAATATGCGAAGTCGGGCTGGCCGGTCACCGGACAGAGACAGGTGAATTCCGGCGCCGTGAAGCGGACAACGTAGTTGTTCTCGGGGTGCGGATTGCGGACCGCTTCCAAGTTCGCGTCATCTGGCGACTTTGGCAGCGGAACGCGGTGCCCCAGTTGAGAGAGCTTTCTCGCCATGACGCCCCTTTAGGCTCGTCTCCCCGCCGATGGAAGAGGTTTGCCGTCCTTGGACCAATGCATTGTTGGTCAAGAACGCACCTTAGGGATGTGCTTCCCGCCACTTCTTCACGGCGTTCATGGTCAGTTCAACATGCTTGTCCGGGTTCATGTTCGTGTAGGTGAAAAGCACTTTGTTATCGGGCGAAATGACATAAGAAGTACGGTCGGCATAGGCCGGATTTTTCTTCAGAACCGCATCATAAGCCTTGATCACCGTTCCGTTGGGGTCGGCGGCAACCGCAAATTTGCTGCGGCATTCGCTCACAGAAAATTTGTCCAACGTGGCAATGTTGTCGTGACTAACGCCAATCACTGTCGCACCGAGCACCGCGAACTTACCCGTGGCTTCGGCAAAGTCGTGCGCCTCGATAGTGCAACCTTTGGTGAAGGCCGCAGGATAGAAATACAGCACCACCGGCCCTTTTTTTAGTGCCTCCGCGAGCGAAAAATCGAATTCTTTCCCGCCCAGCGAGGCCTTTGCGGTAAAATCTGGCGCATTCGCCCCCACGGCCAAGGCAGCACGCGCCGGCAATGCGGCCAGACCGCAAAGCAATACTAGACTGACGCACAAGGATTTCATGAGACACCTCCGGTTGGCACGGCTATGGATAGCCAGTGAAGCAGCTGCGCCGTCGTCACCGCAAGGCGGCATTCACGGAAAGACTTGAAATCGCGAAGAAAAGACCCGACATCCGTGGGGATATTTGAAAGGGCCTCCATTTATGAAACTCGATCCGGCCGATTGGCTGGCGCGCGCACGGCACCAGAGCCAGTCCTTGCGCGCACCCTTCGCCGCCTTTTTTGCCCGCAAAGACGTTCGCGCAACATTGAATTGGCTCAAGGAGCCGGTGCTGGCGGTCGTAGTCGTGTTCGCCGCAACGACAACCATCGCCCAGCCCTTCTACGTGCCGTCGGGGTCGATGCAACCCACCCTGGCGATTGGCGATCTGACCCTCGCGGCCAAATTTCCCTATGGATACAGCCGGTATTCGATTCCGTACGTGAACGGGCCCTCGCCGTCTGGCCGGTTCTTGGGCCGGATGCCGGCGGTTGGCGACGTCGTCGTCTTTCGCTTGCCCAGCGACACGAGCGTAACTTACGTCAAACGCGTCATCGGTCTGCCCGGCGACCGCATTCAGATGAAACAAGGCCGGCTTTGGATCAACGGCCGCGAACTGGCTTTACGGCCGGACGGAACCGGCGAGGTTGAGGCAGGACCAGATGAACCAGGTGCGGGTGAATATGTTGCGGTACCGAAATTCATCGAAACCCTGCCCAACGGCGTCCAGCATCCAATCTACAAATGGCGCTGGGATGGGCAGTTCGACAACACCGACGTCTACGTGGTACCCAAGAATTGCCTGTTCGTAATGGGAGACAATCGCGACGATTCCTCCGACAGCCGTGTGCCGCCCTATCTGGGTGGCGTCGGTTACGTGCCGTACGGGAACCTCATGGGAAAAGTGTTTGTGGTCCTAGCGTCTGTCGATTTTACCAACGCGGCCGCGCTATGGGACTGGCCGTTCGAATTTCGGCTATCGCGCCTGTTCAAAGGCGTTCAGTAGAAGCCAACCGCGACACCTGGGCCATAGGCACAATATTGCGCGTGCTCCCTTGCCCATGCTAAGGGCAGCGCGCGCGGGAATTTGGATTCGCGCGCAGTGATGAATTTCATCTTTGAATCAGGTAGTTGGCGCGGGCTTAGGGGGTACTTTCCGATAGCCCGGATGAAACGGGGCACGCTTGGCAGACGAAGCTCATATTTCCGGTATAGCGGGACGTTACGCCCTCGCCATTTTTGAGCTTGCGTCGGAGGAAAAATCCGCCGACGCGGTCGCAAGTGATTTCGTTGCTTTGAAATCGATGATCGCAAAGAGTGCCGATCTCGCACGCTTTGTTCGCGCGCCGGTTTTCAGCCGGGCCACGCAGGCCAAGGGCACGGCCGCCATTCTCGATAAAATGGGTGCGGCACCGCTGACCAAGCGCTTTTTGTTGCTGCTTGCTTCGAA
>JAGWVX010000041.1 GCA_018970685.1 Alphaproteobacteria bacterium
ACATAGGCGCCGTCGATCTTGACCATGTCGACGCGCAGCATCTGCAGATTGCGGAACGAGGTGTAGCCGGCACCGAAATCGTCGATGGCGACGCGGCAGCCCATCTCGCGCAGCTGCGAGACGAACTGCGCATTCTCCTCGAAATGATTGAGGGCGGCGGTTTCGGTCAACTCGACCACCAAGCGGTCAGCGATGGAGGCGTTCGCTTTGACATAATCGACGAAAGACTGCAGCCAAGCGCTATCGCAGGAGGTCGTACCCGAGACGTTGACGCTCAGCGTGATGTCCTCATGCGCATGCAGCTTGGCGACCGTCATCTCCAGCGCATGGCGGTCGACCAGGCGAACCAGGCCGAGCTGCTCTGCGGCGGGAATGAACTGGCTGGCCACGGCAACGCTGCCATCCTCGCGGATCATGCGCAACAGGCACTCGTATTCCTTAGCCTGGCGGCTGCGCGCGTCGACGATCGGCTGATAGGCAAAAACCAGACGCTTCTCCTTCAGCGCCTTGAGCACCTCGTCGGCCATCGCCATCAGACGCACGCGAGCGCCCTCGCGCTGGGGCGAGCGCTGGTAGATGTAGAAACTGTCGCGGCCGTAGCTGCGCGCCCGCTCCAACGCCTCTTCCGCACGCAGCATCGCCTCCTGGCTGGTGGCGGCGCCCGACGGCAGACGCACCGCGCCGACCGAAGAGGTCGCCGCAATCTTGCCCGCCCGCGTGTCGATCAGCTTGTCGCGCACGGCTGCGCGCAGCCGGTCCGCGACCAGTGCGATCTCCCGGTCGGAACACGCCTTGAGGACGACGCCGAACTTGTTGCCAGCGGTGCGGCCGATGACGTCTGTCGAGCGCAGCAGGCGCGACAGCCTTTCACCGACCGCCACGATGACTTCGTCCGCAGCGTCGAAGCCGTAGGAATCGTTGATCATGGCCAGGCGATCGATCGACGCCACCAGGAAAGCGCAATGATGCTGCTCGCGCTTGGCGGATTCGATCGCCGAGGACAGTTCGGCGCGCAGCGAGTTGCGGTTGAGATGGCCCGTCAATTCGTCGCGCGTGGCGAGATAGGTGAGCCGCTGATTCTCGCGCTTGCGCTCGGTGATCTCTCGCATCACGCCGGCGAGGCGCTCGGTGGCGCCGTCGGCGTCGGGAATGCGCACGCCCAGCATGACGTACCACACCGAGCCGAGCGCGGTGGCCAGTTCGATGTCGATGTCGAAAGGGATGTTTTCGCGGGCGCGGCTTTCGAGGATGGCCGAAAGCTTGTTTCGCCCCTCCAGGCTCATCAAGCCGAGCAAGGCGCGGCCGTGATGCGTTTTGCCGGCGACAACCTGATGGGGCAGGATTTGGCGCGCGCCGTCCCAGACGATTTCGTCATTGGGAAGCGTCCAGTTGAAACCGACGATGCCCGCGCCGGTCAGCGCGAGCTGCAAATGCGTGGCATCGTGCGCGCTGCGCAAGGCATCGACACGTTCCAAGGGCTTCTTTTGAAGCGTCGGATTCAACACGGTCCACCACCACACGCCGGTTTCCGGCCTTTGCGCGATGATGACCGTCTTGGTCTTAAAAAACTCGTAACTGTTGAGGCGAACGTTCCGTATGCGCATCACGGCCCGCGCTTTGCCTTAAAGACGGGTTATGACGGCGACCGTCACCACAACAGTTCTTACCGGCGCAGCTTTCCGGCGCAGCGACGGGCGCGTGCGCGCTGCCGGGAAAGCTGCGACGCAGCGCCAATTCCATGGTGAACGCGAGACGCCCTGCACGGCGCAGATCGTTGTCGCCGTCGCGGCAACACAACGCACAACGTGCCAATCCGGCACAGGCGAATATGTTTCTTTTTGGAACGGCCCGCGCCTCAGGCCCGCTTTCGCGGCCCAGGTGATCGCCCAGGCGACGGCGAAGCCCGACGCACAGCGGGTTTCAGCGTACGCGGCGTACCGCCGGGCCGACGCTTCCGGCGCGCTGCTGGTCGATCAAAATCTCTGAGGCGCGCGCCAGCGCCAGGACGACGCCCAAGAGGCCCGCCGCTGAAAACAACAGCAACGCGATGAAGGCGCAGGAATCCCCGGCCAGCAGCGAACAGGACGCGGCAAACAGCGCTCCAGCGCCGAGCACCAGATGCAGGCCGGGCCGGCGCAGCGGCGCACGGTGCGCGATCGTCAGCACGGCGACCAGACACACAGCTTGCGGAACGACGGCGAGGGCAATCATGCCGGTCGCGGCCGACCAGATGCCCGCCGCACAGGCGCCGGCAAGCAGCATCGCGGCGAAGCCGGGCTTGGGCGTGCGCCGCAGCCCCGCGAACGCCGCCAGCGTCAACAGCGCGACCGCCAGCGTGGCGACCATCACCGCCACCGCATGCGGCGCGACGCGCAACAGGACGCTCGCCGCCAGCGCCGCATAGAGAACGCAAGCAAAGCGCAGATACAAACGGATGACGGGCCGCACACCCTTGGTAGCGATCCAGGCCGCCGCCGCGGCGAGGGCGAGCACAGCGGCGAAGGCGCTCATCGCTGCTTCATCATCGTGGCGAGTTGCGCTTTGACCGCCTCAAGCTCGCTCTCGAGGCCGGCCAGCCGCGCTTCGATATCGGACGGCGGTTTGGGCACCGGCGTCGAGACACCGGCATGCGCGGCGACCACCTCGGCCCCGGCGCCGATCAAACCGGCGATCACACGCACGTCCTGCTCGGAAAGTTCGCGCTGATCCTTCCACAACAAGGCAAGATCGTCCGTCGTCAGACCGAGCGCAGCGGCCAGCGCCGCGCGCGACAGACCGACGGCCGCCAGACGCGCGTCAAACCATTCTGCGTCAAAGAACAACGCCATGGCGGCAGTCTAAGCATTTGCTATTGGTCGTAACAATCGGCGTGCGCGAGATAGGCGGCGCCGATGATGCGGCCGTAGCCGCCCTGCTGCACGACGACCACCACGCCGTCATGCGGCGGCACTTTGGGCCCGGTATGCGGCAGATCGAGCGAAATCGCGCGGCCGTTCCAATGGCCGATATCCTGGATGCCGTTGACCACGTTGCGGTAGGTCATGGTGCGGCCCTTGTTCTCGCCCGCGGCGATATGAACGGTGGCGCTGGAGCGCAGACGGAATATCCAGATCGTCGCCTGGGATTTCCCTCTGGCAGCAGAGGGAGCCCCCGTGATGGCGACGTGAAGTTTCTGCGGTGTGCGGGACAGATCGATGCCGACCGACCAGGCAGCGTTCTTTGCAGAGGCCTCGGCGCGTTCGGCCGCCCTGATCGCCGCCTCGACCTGATTCGTGCGGCTGCCCACCACATCCGTTACGCCATCGACGATGACCTGCGGCGTGTAGACGCCTCCGCGCCCCATCGCCGCCGCATAGGCTTTCTGGCGCTTGGTGTTGGCCCCGGTGGCGAGGGTGTCCTTCCAGCCCAACATATCCCAATAGGTGATGGGCAGGCTCATGGCGATCAGATCTTTGCGCCGCGTCAGCTCCGCGAGCAGCGCATCGGCGGGCGGACAGGAACTACAGCCCTGGCTGGTATAAAGCTCGACAAGAACGGGCCTTGCCTCGCCCGCGACAGCGCCGGTCACGGCACCCGCGAGCATGGCAACAGCAAAAAGCGCCGCAGTCGAAACCTGTTTCATGATTCGACCATACGGCGCATGGTACCGGTCCTCCAGTCACTTCGGCTTGAAGTTCATCACGCCGTTGTGACGGATCAAAAACGTGCAAGCGGGAGTGCCGATGTCACGCTGGGCGCGACAAAGGCCAAGCCTTGCGCCTATGCCGCGATAAGCCTCCGCAGCACATAGGGCAGGATTCCACCGTTGGTGAAATAAGCGACCTCGTCCGCCGTGTCGATGCGCAGCATCAACGGCAGCACCGCCGTGCGACCGTCCGGATAACGGATCGTCGCCTCCACCCGCATGCGCGGCTTCAGCACGCCCGACAGGCCGGGAATGTCGATCGTCTCCGCGCCCGTCAGCCCGTAGTCCTTGCGCGTCTTGCCGGCTTCGAAGACGAACGGCGCCACGCCCATGCCGACCAGGTTAGAGCGGTGGATACGCTCGAAGCTTTCGGCGATCACGGCGCGCACACCGAGCAGCTTCGGCCCTTTCGCCGCCCAGTCGCGCGACGAACCGGTGCCGTATTCCTTGCCGCCGATGACGACGGCCGGCACGCCTTCGGACTTGTAGCGCTGCGCCGCATCGAAGATCGACATCTCCTGGCCCGAGGGCTGATAGAGCGTGTTGCCGCCTTCCTTGCCGCCCATCATCTCGTTCTTGATGCGAATGTTGGCGAAGGTGCCACGTTCCATCACTTCGTGATTGCCGCGCCGCGAGCCGTAGGAATTGAAATTCTGCTGGCGGATCTGATGTTCCTGCAGGTAGAGGCCCGCCGGGCTCGTCGCCTTGACCGAACCGGCCGGCGAGATGTGATCGGTGGTGATGGAATCGCCGAACAGCGCCAGAATACGCGCGTCCTTCACATCGGTGAGCGCCGCGGGCTCGATCGCCATGCCGTCGAAATAAGGCGGGTTCTTCACATAAGTCGAGCCAATGTCCCACTGATAGGTCTGGCCTTTCTTGACCTTGACCTTCTTCCAGTTGGAGTCGCCGTCGAACACGTCGCCGTAGCGCGCCTTGAACGACGACGCCTTCACGCTCTTGCGGATGGTGTCGGCGATCTCCTTGGGCGACGGCCAGATGTCCTTGAGGAAGACCGGCTGCTTCTTCTTGTCGAAGCCGATGGCCTCTCGCGTCAGGTCGAGCGTCACCGAACCGGCCAGCGCATAGGCCACCACCAGCATCGGCGATGCGAGATAGTTGGCGCGCACCTGGGGATGCACACGACCCTCGAAATTGCGGTTGCCCGACAGCACGGCGGCGGCGGCAAGATCGGCCCCGGTGACCGCGTTGGCGATGGGTTCCGGCAGCGGACCGGAATTGCCGATGCAGGTGGTGCAACCGTAACCGACCAAGGTGAAACCGAGCTTGTCGAGATAGGTGTTGAGGCCGGCCTTGGCGAGATAATCCGTCACCACCTGGCTGCCCGGCGCCAGCGAGGTTTTCACCCAGGGCTTCACTTTCAGACCAAGCTCCACCGCCTTCTTGGCGACGAGGCCGGCGCCGATCATCACGCTGGGATTCGAAGTGTTGGTGCAGGAGGTGATGGCGGCGATCACCACATCGCCATGGCCGATCGAATAATCCGTGCCTTCCACAGGCGCACGAACGCCGTCGCTCTTCTTGTAAACGTTGGCGAGCGCGCTCGAGAAGGCGGTTGCGGCATTCGACAGCGGCACGCGGTCCTGCGGACGCGCGGGACCGGCAAGGCTCGGCTCTACCGCGGAAAGATCGAGTTCCAGCGTCGAAGTGAAGACCGGCTCTTCGCTTTTCGCCGTGCGATAGAGGCCTTGCGTCTTGGCATATTTCTCGACCAGCGCCACGCGGGCCGGCTTGCGCGCCGTGTCCTTGAGATAACGCAACGTCTCGCTGTCTACTGGAAAGAAGCCGCAAGTGGCGCCGTATTCCGGCGCCATGTTGGCGATGGTGGCGCGGTCTTCCAGCGCCATGTCGTCGAGGCCCGGCCCGTAGAACTCCACGAACTTTCCGACCACGCCGTGCTTGCGCAGCATCTGCGTGACGGTGAGCACCAGATCGGTGGCGGTGACGCCCTCGCGCAATTTGCCCGTCACCTTGAAGCCGACCACTTCCGGAATCAGCATCGAGATCGGCTGGCCGAGCATCGCCGCTTCCGCCTCGATGCCGCCGACGCCCCAGCCCAGCACCGACAGGCCGTTGACCATGGTGGTGTGGCTGTCGGTGCCCACCAGCGTATCGGGAAAGGCATAGGTGACGGCCTTACCCTTGGCGTCCTTACCTTTGCGGGTCCACACCGTTTGCGCCAGATATTCCAGATTCACCTGATGGCAGATGCCGGTGCCGGGCGGCACGACGCGGAAATTCGCGAAGGCCTGCTGACCCCAGCGCAGGAACGCATAGCGCTCCATGTTGCGTTCATATTCGACGGCGACGTTCTTCTTGAAGGAATCCTTGCCGCCGAAATTGTCGACCATCACCGAGTGGTCGATCACCAGGTCGACTTCGGCGAGCGGGTTGATCTTCTCGGGATCGCCGCCGAGATTCTTCATTGCGTCGCGCATGGCCGCCAGATCGACCACGGCCGGCACACCTGTCAGATCCTGCATCAGCACCCGCGCCGGGCGGTAGGCGATTTCGCGGTCGGAGGACTTCTTGGCGAGCCAGCCGGCCACGGCCTTGATGTCGGCGGACGTCACCGTCTTGCCGTCCTCGTGGCGCAGCAGGTTTTCGAGCAGCACCTTCAGCGAATAAGGCAGCCTGGATATGCCCTTGAGACCGTTCTTTTCCGCCGCAGCGAGGCTGAAATAGGTATAGGCCTTGCCACCCGCCGTTAGCGTACGGCGGGACTTGAAGGTGTCGAGGCTCTTGGTCACGGAAGCGCCTTTGCGATGAAGTTGGAGGGAGCTTGATTTAGTAAGTTTCCCGCCGAATGCCAATGCCCTTCCGGCCCTTGTCCGATGGGCTCGCTCCCGCCAGGCGTGACAATTTGCATCGCGGCGCGGCCGAGGGCGCGTTCCCGGTACCGCTTGCTCCCCGGTCCTTAACTTTTGAGGGCATAAATTCGCCTGATTTTCTGTGTTAGCTTTGCTGGGACGGGAAAGCGCGCGGGCACTGTGCCGAGTGCGTGTCGGCAGAACGAGAAAACGACATCAGATGCCCAATCGCGGGATCGCAATTCTTTTTTGCGTGCTGTTTTCCTGCATACTCGCGATGCCCGCCGGCGCCGAGATGAACGACCGGCTATCGGAGCAGCATTTCGGCTGGATTTCCACGGGCGCCTACCAAGCCGGCGACAGCTTGCATTTCTTTCTCGACCGCTATCGCAACGAATATCTGATGCGCTTCGAAGGCCAGCCGGAAGTCTATGTTTTGTATGCCGATTACGGTTCGCTGGGCAGCCGCGTGCTGCGCTACGATTCAGGCTCGATCGCCATTCAAGTGGCCGGCTGGGGCTCGATAACGATCTACACCGACAGCCAGCCGGAAGGACTCCCCGCGGTTCGCACCGGCGACTCGACACCGCCCAACCTGCCGGCGGTGTCCCTAAGCCAGATGCAGAGCGCGGCCGACGACGAAACCGCGCATCTTTCCTATGTGCGCGGCACACATGTGACCTTCACCGCCGACTGGAACGCGCTGGCGAACGACGCGGGGCTGCGCGCGCTGGCCTTCGATACCATGGAAAACGCCGCACGCGGCATCGACCGCTTCACCGCCAATCCCACCGCCCGCAACCTCTTCGCGCAAAGGGTAAACGCCGTACGCATTCAGACCAGCGACAAGCCCATCATTCAGATCATCAACAAGACGCTGATCGTCACCTTCAATCCCAGTCAAGGCTATATGGGCCGCGCGTCGTCGCGCGCTATCGCCTTCGCCCTGGGCAAGCTGTTCGGCGTGCCGATTCCGAATTAGCGCTTGAGTTCGAAAGCCGAGAACAGAAAACCCGGCGCCACCGTGCAGCCCACCAGCGTATAATCTCCCAGCGAACGCGCGCCCTGCCAGGCGCCGGCCGGCACCACGACCTGCGGACGTTCGCCGCGCTCCAGATCGGGCCCCAGGACATGCCGCAGGGCCTCTTTGCCGGGCTCTTCGACCGTCAGCTCCAGCGGCGCGCCGCGATAAAAGTGCCAGACTTCCACCGCGTCGATGCGATGCGGCGCCGAAACCTCGCGGGCCCGCAGCAGATAATAGATCGCAGTGGAATGGGCGCGGCCGCCGCCGCCGCGAGGATCGCAGAACGTCTGGCGGAAGTGTCCGCCTTCGGGATGCGGCGCAAGCCCGAGCTCCAGGATGATGCGGTCGGCCTCGCTCTGCGGGTTAGGCCCCGTCATGCCGCGAGCGGCAGGCGCGCGCCGCGGGCGATCAGGGCCGCGATGCCGGCCGCCACCGCAAGCGCGTCGTCGAGGCCGTTATGCTTGTGCCCGCTAAAGGGCACGCCGACGGACGGCGCGACGTCGCAAGCATGCAGCCCGCGCGTGTCGACGCCGTGCTCCTTCAGCCAAAACCGGATGTCGATAAAGGGCGGCAGCGGTGGCGCATCGTTCATGCCATAGAGCCTGAAGTTGTCGATCAGCACCTTGTCGTCGCGGCCAAAGGCGACGATCGGCAGTCCACCGACGAATTCCAGGAAGGCCTTGTAGGCCTCGGCGAAATCAATGCCGCGGGCCTGGACCTCGCTGTTGGCGATGCCTGTCAGTGTGACGAGATAGGACGACAGTTCCGAATTGATCCGTGGGCGCACGAGAACATCCAAGGTTTCGCCGGGATTGAAGGCCGAATCCACCTTCACGGCACCGATCTGGACGATCTCCTGGAACTGGCCCGGCTGCAGCCAGTGATTCGTCATGCAGCCTTCCCACGCGGTGAATTCGAGGTCGAATACCACCGCGGCGGGTGGGAGAATCTGTGGACAAGACATCATCATCACGATCCGAATCAACTCATATCGGCTAATTAAGACATTCTTAATGGTCCGGACCGAGGCTGCAGCAAAATATTTCCACGGACGGAGGGCCACATGGCCGCACGCGCTCATGCACCTGCACAGCTTGAGGCCGTCGAACGCGTCTCCAGCGAGATCGAGCCGGCAACGGCGATCGCCAAACTTGCGCGTCTGCGCACCGAAGCCGAAGAAACGGCGCGGCTCGCCAATCTGCTCGGCCGCAGTCTTTATACGGCGATCATCCTGCCCGTGCTGGGAGCGCTGACCATCGGCCTGGCCGAGGGCATGAGCCTGTCCAGCCAGCTCGTCTGGGGCGGCTTCGTGGCGTTGGGGGCGGTTGCCATGTTGCGCAGCTATGCCCACACCATCAGCGAACCCTTCGAACGCCCCGCATTGAAATCCTTCGCCAAAGACCTGAGCGCCATTCTTCTTTACAACGGTTTCGCCTGGGGCGCCGGCGCTTTCCTGGCGCTGCCCACCGCGACGGGCATGGCGGCTGCAATTCTGTTTGCGATCGTTCCCGCAGCCGCCGTCGCCCTTTTGTTGCGCGAGCGTGAAGCGGTGTTTCTCTTTCTTGCACCGGTGGCGACGCTTGCCTCTTTCGCGAGCGTGCTGCGGCCGTTTGCCGACGGAGCGCTCGATGCCGCCCTGATCCTTGTGGCATGCGCGGTGGTGGCCGGTTTGACGCTGCTGATCGACCGCCGGGCGACCGGCGATTTCGTCAGGCCAGCCATGTTGCCCTTAACGTAAAGCCGCGCCGATAAAGGGTTTTCTGCGTCATCTGGGAAGCTTAATCTGTTGCGTGTAGGTTGTTCTCCCTCCTCGCATCAGGCCCCCCGATGGTTCTCGCCGTAACGCCCGACCGCACCTCCAAAACACAAGAATTGTTGGCGCTGGGCGCGCAGGAAGCGAAAGGCGATCCGTCGCTGCTCGCCTTTTTCGAAGCGCTGTACCGTAACGCCGCCGCCGAAGACATAACGCGCTACGCGCCGGCCGAGCTCGCCGCGCTGGCGCGTCTGGTGTTCGCACGCGCCGTCGCGCACCAACCGGGCGCGACGCTGGTCGCCTTGTTCGATCCGGCGGCGGAAACGCCCCTCTACAGGTGCGACGAGACCATTCTGATTGCCGTCAACGACGACATGCCGTTCCTCTTCGACTCGTTGACGAGCGAAGCCCGGGCGCAGGGCGCGCGGCTGCGCGCCGTCTTCCATCCGGTCATGACGATCGCCGACCAGCTCACCAGCGTGATCGTTCTGGTCCTGGATCCGATCGTCGGTCACGACCGCCGCGAGGCGCTCAAGCGCGGCGCCGAAGCCGTCTTAAACCAAGTGCACGAAGCGGTGCGCGACTGGCGCCCGATGCAGGACAAGCTCAAACAGGCCATCGCGGAACTCAAGGCGCATCCACCGCGCGGCCCAGCCGACGAACTGGCCGAAAGCATCGCCTTCCTGGAATGGTTAGGCGACAATCATTTCACTTTCCTCGGCTGCCGCGACTACACCTTCTCGAACGAGGGCGACGGCCGGCTCGATCCCGTGCTCGACAGCGGGCTGGGCGTGCTCGCGGACCAGGAAGCGCGCGTATTGCACAAGCGGCCCGACCGCGCGCGACTGACGCCGCAGGTGCGCGCCTTTCTGCTGCAGCCCACGCCGCTGGTCATCGCCAAATCGAACCGGCAGAGCCTAGTCCATCGCCGCGTCAGCATGGATTATATCGGCGTCAAGAGTTTCGACCGGGACGGCACGCTGAAAGGCGAGCGGCGCTTCATCGGCTTGTTCACCTCCGGCGCCTACAGCCGCAGGCCCGTCGATATCCCGCTGCTGCGTTTGCGCGTGAAGACGATCATGGAACGCGCCGGTCTGGCGCCTGCCAGCCACGATGCCAAGACCCTGGCGCACATCCTCGACACCTTCCCCCGCGACGAACTGTTCCAGACATCCGACGACGAGCTCTACGCCATCGCGATGGGCATTCTGCGCCTGAGCGAACGGCCCAAAACCCGCGTGCTGGTGCGTTTCGACCGCTTCGACCGCTTCGTTTCCGTCCTCGTCTACCTGCCGCGTGAACGCTACAACGAAGAGATCGGCGCAAAGATTCACGCCATCCTGGCGCGGGCCTTCAACGGGCGCATGACGGCGGCGACGCCGGCGCTCGAGGAATCGGGGCTGACGCGCATCCATTACATCGTCGGGCGCAACGAAGGCCCGCGCCCAGCGGTCGACATCGCGGTGCTGGAGGACGAAATCCGCGCCGCCGTCCGCACTTGGGACGACGGCTTTCTGGAAGCGCTGCGCGCGCGCCACGGAGAACTCAAAGGGCGGCGGCTGTTTCAGGACTGCGCGCCGGGTTTTCCCGCGCGTTACCGCGACGCCTTCACGCCGCACGAGGCGGTGGAAGATCTCTCCGAATTGCAAACGCTGGCGCAGGTCGCGCGTTCGCCGGCGCTGGAGGCGCGCGTGCTGCGCAAGCCGCACGACGCGCACAGCACGCTCCGCATCAAACTTTACGGCCTGGGCGCGGCGCTGCCGCTGTCGGTGTCGTTGCCGATCTTCGAGAATTTCGGACTGAGGGTAATCGCCGAAGACGCTTATCCCGTCGAACTCAAGAGCGGCGAAGGTTGGAAGCGAGAGGCTTTCGTCCTCGACTTCCTGATGGAGCGAGCCGATCAAGGCGCCGCCGATCTTGCCGACATCAAGCAGCCGCTCGAGCACGCCTTCCATGCCGTCATCGCCGGCGAAGCCGAAAGCGACGGCTTCAACCGGCTGGTGATCGGCGTCGGGCTCGACTGGCGCGACGTGACGATCCTGCGCGCCGCGGCGAAATACCTTCGCCAGGCCGGCACCCAGTTCAGCCAGGATTACATGGAACAGGCGATGGCGCGAAATCCCGACATTGCGGCGCTGCTGGTCGCCATGTTCCATGCGCGCTGCGCGCCGGATGCGGCGAGTGCCGGGGCCGCGGACAATCTGTACAAGAAGATCGAAACGGCGCTCAACGACGTGCAAAGCCTGGACGACGACCGCATTATCCGCCGCCTGCGCAACGTCATCGCCAATGTGCTGCGCACGAATTTCTACCAGACGGCCGATAACGGCCGTCCGAAGCCCTATACCTCCTTCAAGCTGGACTCTCAGAAGCTGGACGACCTGCCGGCGCCGCGTCCGCATGTCGAAATTTTCGTCTATGCACCGGAAGTCGAGGGCGTGCATCTGCGCTTCGGCAAGGTGGCCCGCGGCGGCATTCGCTGGTCGGATCGGCGCGAAGATTTCCGCACCGAGGTGCTCGGCTTGGTCAAGGCGCAGCAGGTGAAGAACGCGGTTATCGTGCCGGTGGGCGCCAAGGGCGGTTTCTACCCCAAACAGATGCCCGCTAACGCCACGCGCGAAGAAGCACAGGCTGCGGGCGTCGCAGCTTACAAAACCTTCATCAACGCCTTGCTCGACGTCACCGACAATTTACATCACGACGGCTCTGTGTTGCCGCCGCAGAATGTCGTGCGCCACGATGGAGACGATCCCTATTTCGTGGTCGCCGCCGACAAGGGCACCGCCACCTTCTCCGACACCGCCAACGCGATCGCCGAAGGGCGCGGCTTCTGGCTGGGCGATGCTTTCGCTTCGGGCGGCAGTCACGGCTACGACCACAAGAAGATGGGCATCACCGCCAAAGGCGCCTGGGAAGCGGTGAAGCGCCATTTCCGCGAACTCGGCCGGGACATCCAGACCGAAGCCTTCACCTGTGTCGGCGTCGGCGACATGTCCGGCGACGTGTTCGGCAACGGCATGCTGCTGTC
>JAGWVX010000452.1 GCA_018970685.1 Alphaproteobacteria bacterium
CTCCGACATAGGAGTTGAGAAGGCCCAAAATCTTCAGCAAGAAGAAGAGCGGCAGCATGCTGAGCTGTCCGGGAATAACGAGCGCCGCCAAAAGGCCTTGAAAGAGCTTATCGCGCCCTCTGAATTGCAACTTCGCGAAGGCATAACCGGCCGTCACGTTGAAGGCGAGCGACAGGAGGGTCGCCAGCGAGGCGACAAACAAGCTGTTGAACACATAGCGCCCCATGTTCTGGTGCGCGAACAGATCGCGATAATTGGCAAAGCTCGGCTGCGACGGCCAAAGCGGCGGCGGGAAGCGGCCGGCCTCTTGCGGCGACATCAGCGACACCGACACCATCCAGATCAGCGGAAACAGAGCGAGCAGCGAGGCCGCAACCAGCAGCGCGCTGACGACAAGTTTTTCCGGAGGACGGCCCGTCATGACGGCGCGCCTTCCGATCGCGGACGCAGGAACGACAGCCCAACGAGCACGGCGAACAAGATAAAGGCCGTCGCCGACGCGTGGCCGAGGTTCCACCACTTAAAACCGTCCTCGTACATGAAGTAGAGAAGGCTTACCGTGGACTGCGCGGGGCCGCCCTGCGTCATCACATAAGGTTCGGCGAAGAGCTGGAAATAGCTGGCGGCAGTCAGCAGTGCGACAAGCCACAGACTTGGAGCGATGCCCGGCAGCGTCACATGGCGAAAGCGCGACCAAGGCCCGGCCCCGTCGATCCTGGCCGCATCGAAGAGGTCCTGCGGAATGCTCTGCAGCGCCGCCAGCAAAATCAGCATGTTGTAGCCGAAGTTCTTCCAGACCGCGAACAGGATGATCGCCGGCATGGACCAATGCGGATCGCCCAGCCAGCTGACCGGGGAAAGGCCGAACGCGTGCAAAGCCTGGTTGAGCACGCCGTCTTCGCCAAGCAGATAACGCCACACCACCGCGGCGGCCACCAAACTCGCGACGTAGGGCGCAAAGAGCGCCGTGCGATAGAGGGATTTCAACCGGACGGCCGGCACGTTCAGCGCCATGGCCGTGCCCAACGACACGAGAACGGAAAGCGGCGCGCCGACGAATGCGAAGTAACAGGTATTGGCGAACGCCTTCCAGAACAGCGGCGTTGTCAGCAGGTTCGAATAATTGTCGAAGCCAACGAAGCGCAGATTGTGCAAATCGGCCAACGCATAGATGTCGAAATCCGTAAAGCTCATGACGAGAGCCGCGCAGACCGGACCGAAAAAGAAGACGAGAAGCAGGATCAGCGCCGGCGCAACGAAGGCGTATCCGGGTGAAAGAATCTCGTTTCCGAACTTCATGCCCCCGCCTCCCGTTTCAGGAACCAGCGCCGCTTGGCGAGTACGTCGTCGGAAAACCTATCGAGGCGGGCCAGCGCCGCGTCGAGCGGTTGCACTCCGCGCACGACGCGTTCGAGCGTTGCCGCCATCTCGTTGGCGATGCGTTCCCATTCCGGCGCCGGCGGCGCCGGTTTGGCGATCTGCAGCTGATCGTAAAACGCCTTCGAGCGCGGATCGCGCATCAGGCCCGTGATTGTCCAAGCGGCCTGGTCGGCGGGCAGATCCCCGGTCAATCGGTAAAAAGCGCTTTGCTGCCGCAATGTGCGCAGATAGCTGATGAAAGCGAACGCGCGCGTCTTGTTACGCGAGGCGCGAGTCAAGCAAAGGCTAACGCCGCCCGAGAGCGATGCTCCAGGTCCTGCCGGGCCAGGCAAAGGCGCCGTGGCCCAGGAGTCTTGAAGGTGCACCGGCAGCCGGCGCGAAAATTCGCCCAAATTCCACGGCCCGGAAATGAGAAACGCGAATTCACCGCGGGCAAAAGCGCTGTAAATATCCGGCACTTGGGTATTGGTAACCACCGCCGCGAACCCCCGCCGATAGAGAGAAGCAACGTAGGCGAAGGAGTCGCGGACCGAGCGCTGCTGGAATCCGCCTCGCGTGGCGTCGTCGACCAGGAGCGGCGCATCGGCCTGAAGGCAGAACGCCACCAGCGGTTCGTATTCGTTGACGGGCATCAAGACGCCATAGCGGCCCGGCCGATGCGCACCGGAAAGCGCCGCAAGCTGCTCGTCCCATCCGGCACGTGTGGCGGCAACTTGGTCGAAGCCCGCCTTTTTCAGAAGATCGCTGCGGTAAAATAAGAGGCGCGTGTCGACGTACCAGGGCAGTCCGAAAAGCTGCCCATCGATCGTCACCGACTGCCGGGCCGCGCTGAAATCCGTCTCATAATCTGTCTTGTTGGCGGAAACATAAGAATCCAGAGGTTCGAGCGCATTAACAGCGGCGAACTCGGGAATCCAGGTGTTACCGAGCGCGATAATGTCGGGCAGGTTGTC
>JAGWVX010000453.1 GCA_018970685.1 Alphaproteobacteria bacterium
CCTCGAGGGAATTATTCTCGCCACAGGTGCCCAGCACGATGAGCCCGTCGACACCGTCTGCGATCAAGGCTTCGAACCCCTTCCGCGTAGCACCCAGATCGACGGTCAGGTCTTCGGCGAACTGGGTGGTCGCGGCAGGATAAACACCAGCCCATAGCCCCTTCGAACTCATATAATCGCGCCTCCGTACAGCGAGCCCGGTTGCTGATACAATAGTATACGGTATAATATCGAGTCATTCAATTCGGAATGCCAGGCAAATGGCACACGCGGTTGTGGTCGGTGGGGGTATTGTCGGCTTGGCGATCGCGCACAGGCTGCTCGATTGCGGCGTGTCGGTTTCGCTGGTTGACGCGCCGTCGCGGGAACCGTCCGCATCGTGGGGCAATGCGGGACACATCGCCATCGAACAGGTGGCCCCGCTCGCGTCGTCAGCGACGATTTGCGATGCTCCGCGCCGTCTGTTTTCCGCTCACGGCGGGCTGTCGCTGCCGATCGGCAGCGTCGGAGCCTGGGCTCCGTTTTCCTTGCGCTTGATGCTGGCGGCGCGCCGGAGTCGCTACATCGCCGGCAAGAGCGCGTTGAGCGCGCTTTTGGCGCAGGCAACGCCGGCATGGGAGCGGCTTGTCCAGTCGTTGGAAAAGCCGCAACTTCTACGCCGTGATGGCCACTTCATCACGTGGAGCACCGCGAAGAGCGCCGCCGCGGGGCGAAGACACTGGCTTTCCGCCGACGTCGGTTCGGCAAGCATACGCGATACGCATGCGGACGAATTGCGGGAACTGCGCGCGCTGGTAACGAAACGGATCGTGGGCGCGGTGCGCTGCAGCGGCAGCGGCCAGATTTACGACCCAGACGAACTCCTACAGGCGATGAGAAGGCGCTTCACAGGGGGAGGCGGCGCCTTCATCCCCGCGCACATTGCGCATTTGCGCGCCGAAGCGGGGAAAGCAAGAGTTTATGCCGACGACGGACAAATGCTCGCCGCGGACTTCCTCGTCGTTGCGGGAGGTATCGGCTCACGGTCCCTGCTGGAGGGCGTTGGCCATCGCGTACCGATGATTGCGGAACGCGGATACCACGTCCAATTCCGCGCCGAGAATTGGCCCGCCGACATGCCGCCCGTCGTTTTCGAGGATCGCGCCATGATCGCAACGCGTTTTTCCTCCGTCGTGCGCGTCGCCGGTTTTGTCGAATTCTGCGACGCGGAACGCCCCGCGGATGAGCGAAAATGGCAACGTCTGGAGCAGAATATAAAGGAACTTGACCTTCCACTCGACCACCGTGTCGGCAATTGGATGGGATCCCGCCCGACTCTGCCCGATTATCTGCCCGCCATCGGCAAAAGCCGTCGCGCGCGCAATCTGTTCTACGCCTTTGGCCATCAGCATCTGGGGCTTACGCTGGCGCCGATCACCGGCGAAATCATGGCCGCACTCGTCACCGATCGAACGCCGGCGGTATCAATTTCGCCCTTCGATCTCGAACGATTCCTCTGATGAGGGGCCAGCGCGTCGATCACTCGCGAGGCGCTTTGATGCTCTTGATCTGTGACGCCCAATATTGCTCGATTAACAACACCAGACTCGGCGGCAATGCCACATAGTCGAGATCGGCAGCCTGCTTGTCTCCATGTTCAAGAGCCCACCGGAAGAAGGCAAGCGCGGCGCTGCTTCTGGCCCGATCCTTCGGCTCCTTGTACATCAGGACAAACGTCGTGGCCGCAATGGGATAGGCCGTGGGGCTCGCCGCATCGGTCATGAGGACCGCAAAGTCGGGATGCTGCCGCCAGTCGACGGTCTCGGCCGCCGCCTGGAAGGTTTCGGCGTCGGGGCTCATAAATAGTCCGTGCGTGTTTGCGACCTGACCATAGGCAAGCTTGTTCGCGACCGCGTAGGCGTACTCCACGTAACCGATCGCGCCCTTCGTCCGTCGCACGGCCGCCGCTACGCCGGCGTTGCCGTTGCCGCCGATCCCGACGGGCCATTTGACCGACAACCCAATTCCGACCTTGCCGTTCCATTCCGGGCTCGCTTTGGCGAGAAAATCGACCCAGTTATAGGTCGTACCCGATCCGTCGGTACGGTGGACCACCGTGATCGGCATCGGCGGAAGCGCGAGCCGCGGATTGATCGAACGAATCGCGGCGTCGTCCCAGCGTTTGATCCTGCCTATAAAGATGTCTGCGAGAAGCCGGCCGGTGAATTTGATCGTTCCGTGCAGCACGCCCGGCAGGTTCACCACCGGAACGACTCCGCCGATCACGACGGGAAACTGGCAAAGCCCCAGCTTGGCAAGCTCGGCCGGATCGAGCGGCTTGTCG
>JAGWVX010000042.1 GCA_018970685.1 Alphaproteobacteria bacterium
TCCGGCAGATGCTGCCCAAGCCGGCGCCTGCGCTGACCGACGAATTGCTCTGGAGCTTGCGCAACGTCTACGACCGCGTGACCGAGAGCGTGCTCGACGCCGCACCCTATGTGCCGGTCGTCGTGATGGCGAGACTGGCCAAGCCTTGGGAGGCTTTGAAGCTGGCGCTGCTGATTACGCATCAGACGCAGGACACGCTGATTTCTTCGACCGACATGGGACTGGTCGGCGACATTCTGTTCGCCCGCATGGAAGACTGCCGCATGGCCATCCACGCCACTCGTCATCCGTCTTTCGACGTCGGCGCGCTGGTGGAGAACCTGACTTGTTTCACCGATATCTCCAGCGCCATCGTCAAGGAGGTTGAAATCCTCCGCCGCGGGAAATGGGGCCAGCGGCTGCTTTCGGATCGCGCCGCGGTCGGCGCCATCATGGACGGCCTGATGGAGCGCGCGCCCAAGGAGATCGCCGCCGCGTTGCCGACCCAGAAGAGCGGCTTCACCGGCGGAACGCGCGTGGCGGACTTCTCCAGAGTGGCCGATCCCGAAAAAGTGGAGCGTGCATTACGGTACGCCAAGTTGATCGACGGTTGTCGCAGACTCGCCGCCGCCGCGTCGTTCGGCGCCAAGCTGCAGGACGCGCTGGACGAGGCCACGCAGAGCCTGCGCGGCTACAACGAAGATCTGGTGAAGGAGTTGCGCACCGCTGCAGGTCCGCGGCGCGACAACGTCGAGCGTCAGTTCGAACTGGCGATCGAACTCACCGGCCTGCTGTTCGGCCCTGAAGATGTCGAATACCTGCGCCGGCGCGGCAGGGCCGCGACATCGTCTCAAGCGGCGGCGTAAGCTGCTATCGCGTTACGTCAAAAGGTGTTGCCGTCCGGGCGGGCCGCGCTCGTCCCTTTCACGTGTCGTGCCCGGCTTGGAGGAGACCGTCAGCTCACAGACGACCCGGCAGATCTTCGTTGTTCGGCGCGAATCACCCGGCGCCAGGAACGTTCGGCGGCGCGGTCCTGCGCTGCAGCGGCCCAAATAAGTCACGCGAATGCCTTCATAAGGCCCGGCTATGAGCGCATTTCTCTTCTTGGATTCTTGCGGCGATGGACGCAGCAGAATATACCATCGCCATGCCGGAGATTTGCATGAAGCCTCAGGCTGCGTTCGAGTACCTCAACAGGATTGTGGGCATTGCCCCTCTGGCGCTGCCTGCGTTCGAAGGCGCGGAAGCGATCATTCCCACCCCGTTCCGAGCGGCTACCGCGGCGGCAGCTTCGCTTGGCTTCGGCGCGGCCGTGGCAGGCGAGATTTGGCGTTTTCGGGGCGGCGACCGGCAAACCGTCGCCATCGATCTGAAGGCCGCGGCCTCATCGCTGGTTTCGGCGTCACTGTTGCGCCGCGACGGCCAGCCATTGCCTAGCCCGGAAGAGGGCAATCCCACCATCGGATTCTATCAGAGCGCCGATGGGCGCTGGCTGCACCTACATGGCGGCTTCGTCCATTTGGCGCGGCGCACGCTCGACCTGTTGAACGCGCAAAACGACGAACGCTCGGTGCTGGAAGGCGTTTCCAAATGGAACGGCTTGGCGTTGGAAGACGCGATAGCCTTCATGCAGCTCTGCGGTGCGGTGGTGCGCACCGAAGAAGAATGGCGCGTGAGCGTGCAAGGCCGCGTTACCGGTGCGCCGATCATGCTCAAGAAGATCGGCGACGCGCCGCCGCTGCGCCTGCCGGCAAGCCGCACGCCGCTCGCGGGCATTCGCGTGCTCGATCTGACGCGTGTGTTGGCAGGTCCGACGGCGTCGCGGATTTTGGCTTCGCATGGCGCCGATGTGCTCAACATCCGCGCCGAACGCATGCCGGCCATCCCCGCTTACGATCTGGATACGGGCGCCGGCAAAAGGGCGGCGCTTCTCGACCTCACGAAACCGGCGGACGCGGAGACGTTGCGCCGTTTGATGCGCGGCGCGCAGATTTTCGTGGATTCCTATCGGCCCGGAGCGCTGGCCCGTCTCGGCTTTTCGCCGGCGGCGCTGGCACATGCCGCACCCGGCATGACCTACGTCGCGGTGTCGGCTTACGGAGCCGAAGGTCCCTGGGCGGGGCGGCGCGGTTGGGAGCAGGTGGTTCAATCCGCGACCGGTATCGCGGCCGAGCAGGGAGCTTTCATGTCCGCGCGCCGCAAGAGCCGCCGTGAAACCTTCCCCGAGCTGATTCCCGCCGCGGTGCTGGACTACACGACCGGTTATCTTGCGGCGGCGGGAGCTATGGCGGCGCTGCTCCGGCGCATCCGCGAGGGCGGCAGTTGGTTGGTGCAGGTTTCCCTGGCCTCCACGGCGGCGTGGCTGCAATCGCTGGGCAAGATTGACGCGGCCTCGGTGCCGATGGGTTGGGAGCCGCGCGACGGACTCGACCAATATCTCACTTCGTGCGAAACGAAGGACGGTTGGCTCGAATTGCTCGGGCCTGTCGTCCGGATGTCGAAGACGCCGCTGTTGATGGCGCCGCCGCCGTCGCCGGGCTATGCGGAAGCGCCCTATTGGGCTTCCGTGCACGGGGAAAAGAATGTCGCCGAAGTCCAATCCGCTCAAGCTTAATCCGTTGCAATTGCGCACGCTGACCTTGCTTCAAGGGCTGGCCAGTCTGCCCGATGCCGCCGTGCGCCAAGCCAATGGTGAGGTCACGGTAACCCGCTTCCCACAAGCGCATGGCGATCACTTCCATCTCGGAAACGCTGTGGTAGCCGCCAAGGATGCGACGGGGCTCTACAATGAAGCTGTCTGGAACGCGCTTGCTCGGAAGAATCTGGCACGCACGGAGTGGCCGCACCGCATCACGCTGACGCTCGAGGGTTTGGAGTACAGTACCGGCCTGGCGCAAGAGATATTCCACGCCTCGGGTCATTGATCGGTCTTCACTCGACCTTTCTCAGCACGATAAAGACCTTGAACAGCTGGGCGGCTTCGGGCGTCGCCAGAAAGGCGTCCAGCGTCTTGGCGTCGGCTGTGATCTTCGCGTCGCCGAAATTGCCCGGCTCGATGGTCCCTGCGATCCGGCCGGTCTTGATTGCCGCCTTCGCCTCGTCTTCGTCGAGCAGGTAAAGCGTCAGCCGGCGGCCGTTCGCGATGCTGTAGAGCAGCGGGATGTTCGCGCCCTTCAGCGGTTCCTCGACGGGCGCGCCGTTGTCGCTGGTTTCGACCGCGTTCATGAGGCGATTCTCGCCGAGTTTGACGGTTCGAAGCGTAAAGCTCATCCAGCCCGCGTCGTTTTTGGTTCCTTGCGTCGAAACCAGGATCGCGGTGACGGTGCCCTCTTTGTCCGGCAGAAAGTGGAAATAGGTGTCCGCCTTTTGATCCTCGGTGCGGCCTCTCCAAGTGCCGAAAAGCGCGCGGTCGCTAGTGTGTTCGGCTGTTGTTCCGACCGGCACCTTGCTGGTGACCGGCAGGCAGCCGGCAAGCAGCAGAGCGCAGGTCATGGCGGAGGCGGCATATAAGCATTTCATCGTATTTCCCCCGGAACGTCTTGCGGCGAAAATGAACCGTACCGTCGCGCTGTACGTGCGCGGCGGGGCCATTATAGTCCTTTCCGGGATACGACCGCGATGAACGCAAGAAAACGCCGTCGGCTGTACTTTACCCTCGCCCTGCTGGTGGGCGGGGCAGGCGCGGCCGGCCTTGTCGTCGCCGCACTACAGGACAACGTGCTTTATTTTTACAGCCCCAGCGATGTGTTCGCCAAACATGTCGAACCTGGCGTATCGTTTCGCATCGGCGGACTGGTCGAAAAACACAGCGTTCACAAGGGACAAGGCACCGAGATTCGCTTCACCGTCACCGACGGACGCAAACAGGTGCCGGTCGAATATAACGGCGTGCTCCCCGCTTTGTTCCGCGAAGGCCAAGGGGTTGTGGCGTCCGGCAGCCTGACGTCTTCCGGCACCTTCGATGCGCAGCAAGTGCTCGCCAAGCACGACGCGAAATATATGCCGCCGGAAGTCGTCGATGCTTTGAAGCGCAGCGGCCACTGGAAGAGTTGATCCGGAAACGTCTTGACTCTCTCGGCTGACGTTGCGATGTCCGTGCAAGGTGCTACTGGCGCCGCAAAAAGCCGCCAAAACCGTCGCGATTGATCGGTCTGATGGGCGCTAACCGCCTTGGCGGCAAAGCATTTCATGTATTTAATGTTTTAGAGAGAATTAGGCAATGATCTGGGCGTATAGAGGCTCGGGATCAAGGGTGACACTCCAGGCAAACGGAGAAGCGGCGCGATGCAGACGGAGAAGATCGTGAATTTCATCAAGCGGAACAGCCGGACAGTAGCGGTCGGAACGGCTGCCGCGGTGATCCTTGTCAGTTTCGGCGCCTTTGCGTTGCTGCCGCATCGTTCGCCGCAGGACATCCAAACCGAACCGGTACATTACGCCACGGCGCAAGCCGAGCCGGTCGGCGACAAGGCGCCCGCGCCGCGCATGCTCGAGAACGGCACGCCGTTCAGCTTTGCGGATCTGGTCGAACGCGTCAGCCCCGCCGTCGTCAGCGTCACGGCCGACGAAACCCAGACCGTCAGCCAGCAGATGGACATGCCCGACAACCTGCCTGATCCGTTCAAGCAATTTTTCAAGCAGTTCAATCAAGGCCAGCCGATGGTGCAAAGAGCGGTGTCGATGGGCTCCGGCTTCATCATCGACAAGTCCGGGCTGATCGTGACCAACAACCACGTCATCGCCAACGCAAAAAAGATCAAGGTGAAGCTGCCCGACGGACGGAGCTTCGACGCCAAGCTGGTCGGCACCGATCCCGCGACGGATGTGGCGCTGCTCAGAATCAAATCCGACAAGCCGCTGCCGACGGTCGAGTTCGGCAATGATCGCCAGCTCCGCGTCGGCGACTGGGTGATCGCGGTCGGCAATCCGTTCGGTCTGTCGAACACCGTGACCGCCGGCATCGTCTCGTCGATCGGGCGCGATCTCGGCGGCAACGCGCAGCCTTACACCGACTTCATCCAGATCGACGCACCGATCAACCGCGGCAATTCCGGCGGACCGACCTTCGATCTGAACGGACAGGTCGTCGGCATGAATTCGATGATCTATTCGCCCTCGGGCGGCAGCGTCGGAATCGGCTTTGCCATACCCGCTTCCACCATCCGCCAGGTCGTCGCCCAGCTTCAAGCCCACGGTCGCGTGGCGCGCGGCTGGCTCGGCGTGCAGATTCAGAGCGTGACGCCGGACATAGCCGCCTCGCTCGGAATGTCGCAACCGAAGGGCGCCATCGTTGCCAGCGTCGTGCCGGGCAGTCCGGCGGCGAAAGCCGGCTTCCAGCAAGGCGACGTCGTGACGGCGATCAACGGCAAGCAGGTGGAAGACAACCAGGATCTGACGCGCCGCGTCGCGGAACTCATGGCGGGCAAGAAGGCCGCTTTCTCCGTGCTGCGCGACGGCGCGAGCAAGACGCTCGACGTGACCATCGGTCAGCGTAAGGAAGATCAGGTTGCATCCAACGAAGGCGGCGGTGCGCCCGCCGGCGTACCGGCTGCGACCGGTCAGGCAATGGGATTGGGGTTGACGGCCGTGACGCCGGATATCAGGCGCACCTACAACCTCGACGACAACGTCCAGGGCGTGCTCGTCACCAAGGTGGATCCCGACAGCGACGCGGCCGACAAGGGCCTGCAGCCCGGCGATGTGCTGCTCAAAGTGGGCAACAAGACGGTTCACACCCCTCAGGAGGTCGAAAAGAGCGTCGCTGAGGCGCATTCCGCCGGACGCAAGAGCGTACTCTTGTTGGTCTCGAGCGACGGGGCGTCGCAATTCGTGGCGGTCGACATAGGTAAGACCTGAGTTTTCTGCGTACCGGGCCCTGTCTTCGCGCTAGCGGGACAGGGCCCGGCCCCCGCGCTGGCGGTGGCGGCCCCATCCCCCCGTTGCCGCCGCCGGCGCGGACCCTTTCACCGGCAACTTGGAGGCGGCCATGCGCATTCTCGTCGTGGAAGACGATCTTGAAGCGCAACGCTATCTGGTCAACGGACTCAAGGAGGCGGGCCACGTCGTCGACGAGGCCGCCGACGGCGAGACGGGCTTGGCGTTGGCTCTGTCGCGGCCATACGACGTAGCCATCATCGACCGCATGTTGCCTAAGATGGACGGTCTCGCCGTCGTGGCCGAAATGCGCGAGCACGGCAACAACATGCCCATCCTTTTCCTCAGCGCCCTGTCGGAGGTGGACGATCGGGTCAAAGGCCTCAAGGCCGGTGGCGACGACTATCTCACCAAGCCGTACGCTTTTGTCGAACTGCTTGCCCGCATCGACGCGCTGATGCGCCGACGTTCGCCGTCCGCGGTGAAAACCAAGCTTTCGGTCGGCGATCTTGATCTCGATCTTTTGACCCGCACGGCGACGCGCGCCGGACAAGTCATCGACTTGCAGCCGCGCGAATTTCGTCTGCTGGAATATCTGATGCGCCACGCCGGACAGGTCGTCACGCGCACCATGCTGCTCGAGAGCGTGTGGGAATATCATTTCGATCCGCAGACCAATGTGATCGATGTGCATATTTCGCGGTTGCGTGCCAAGATCGACAAGGGTTTCGACGTGCTGCTGCTGCAAACCATCCGCGGCGCGGGCTACATGATCCGTGCGCGGTAGTTTCTTCCGCCATTGGTCGCCTGGGCTTCTGCGGACGCAGGCATTTCGTATCGTCCTGATTTACGTCTTCGTTTTTGCCGTGTCCGCCACGGCGCTGGTCGGCTTCACCTACTGGAACACCGAGCGGTCGCTCGACGCGCAGACCGACCAGATCATCGAAGTGGAAGTCGCCGGGCTGCGGGAGCAGTATCAGCGCCTGGGCCTCATCGCCTTGAGCGACGCCATCAACGGGCGCGTCGCGCAGCATGGCAGCGGACTTTATATTCTGGTGAGCCCGACCGGCAGCGTGCTGGCCGGAAACCTGACCGAATTGCCGTCGTCCGCGAAGGTGACGGGCCGCTTCGTGGAGTTCGACTATCAGCGAAACCAGCAAGGCCAGGATGTGACCCACACGGCCCGCGGGCAGGCGTTCTTTCTCACCGGCGGCTTCGTATTGCTCGTTGCGCGCGACGTCAGCGAGCGGCGTCTGACCAGGCAGCTTTTCACCACGACCTTGCCGTGGAGCGTGGGGCTGATGCTGCTCTTTGGTCTGGTCGGTGGAGCGCTGCTCAGCCGCAACATGCTGGCGCGCCTGGACGTGATCAACCGAACCAGCGCGGACATTGTCGCCGGCAATTTTTCGCGCCGGGTGCCGGTTACCAATGCGCATGACGAGTTCGACGCCTTGGCCGAAAATCTCAATCGCATGCTGGACCGCATCGAACGGCTGATGAAGGGCATGCGCAACGTCGTGGACTCCGTCGCGCACGATCTGCGCACGCCGCTCAACCGGCTGCGCAACCGTTTGGAGGAGACGCAGCGTCGGCTCGGGCCGCAGGATTCCTACACGGCGGATATCGAAGCGGCGATCGCCGAAACAGACCGTTTGATCGCCACCTTCAACGACTTGTTGCTGATCGCGGAAGCCGATGCCGGCGCGGCGCGCGGCCGCATGACGCAGATCGAGCTTACCGCCGTCGTCGAAGACGTGGCCGAACTTTATGCGCCCTTGGCCGAGGAGAAGAACATCTCGCTGGCACTGGCGCCGGCAGGCGTTGTGACGATTGAAGGCAACCGCAGTCTCATCAGCCAGGCGCTGGCGAATCTTGTCGACAACGCCATCAAATACACGCCGGCGGGCGGGCAAGTCGGAATCGTCGTCGCCGAGACCCCAACAGGCATCGACTTGACGGTAGCCGACAGCGGGCCGGGAATTCCCGAAGAGGAGCGCGAGCGCGTGCTTGAGCGCTTTGTGCGGCTCGAATCGAGCCGGAATTCGCCGGGCACCGGGCTCGGCCTCAGCCTGGTTGCCGCCGTGGCCCGGATGCACGACGCGCGCCTGACGCTCGGCGACAACGGGCCTGGCCTCAGGGCAACGATCTCGTTTCCACGTACGCCGCAGCGTAAGAGCCGATCCGATATCCGTGAACCCTCTGTGCCCGCCTAGCGCCCCTTTTTTATGCGCCAAAACGTCCGATCCGCCGGACGGGGTCTTTTTGCGTTAATGTGCATCCATGAGCGCCTTCAGGTTTTCCGCCGCCGATCTGCCGAAGTCGTTCGATCCCGCCCGCGCCGAGCGCACGTTCGAGCGTCTCGCTGAGGAGGGATATCGCCCGGACGGCCCGTCCCGCGCCCTGCTCGAATCGGTATTTGGCAACAGCGCTTTTCTCTGCCGCTTGGCGCTGCGCGAATTCGAGATATTGGACCGCCTGTTCGCGGTGGGACCGGGCACGGTGCTGGACGAGATCAAGGACACGGCGTTGGCCGCCGCCGGCTTGCATAAAGAAAGTGACGTCATGAGCGTCCTGCGCCAAGCCAAGCGCCGCGCCGCGCTGGCCATCGCGCTTGCCGATATCGCCGGTGTGTGGACGCTCAAGGAGGTCACCGCCGCGCTCACCGGCTTTGCCGATGCCTGCGTGAAAGGGGCGCTGCGGTTTGCATTGAAGGAAGCTGCGCAAAACACCGAGCTGTCGCACAAAGACAGTGCGACGCTCGAAGCGTCTACCGGATTGGTCGTTCTGGCCATGGGCAAGCATGGCGCATTCGAGCTGAATTATTCGAGCGACATCGACATTGTCGTCTTCTACGAGGCGGGGACGTTCCCTTTCCGCAAGCGGGGCGACGCCCGCGGCGCCGCGGTCGGCATCGTAAAGAAGCTGGTCAAGCTGATCGCTGAGGTCACGGCGGACGGCTACGTTTTCCGTGTCGATTTGCGCCTGCGCCCCGATGCCGGGGCAACGCAGATCGCGATCTCGACGGAAGCGGCCGAGGCCTATTATGAGGAGATGGGGCAGAACTGGGAGCGCGCCGCCCTCATCAAGGCGCGCGCTTGCGCCGGTGACACCGCCGCGGGCGCGCGATTCCTCTCCGCCGTCGCGCCCTTCGTCTGGCGGCGCAATCTCGACTTTGCCGCTATCGAGGACATCCATTCCATCAAGCGGCAGATTCACGCCCATGCCGGCCATAGCACGATTGCGGTGGCCGGACACAACGTAAAGCTCGGCCGCGGCGGCATCCGTGAAATCGAGTTCTTCGTGCAAACGCAACAGCTGATTTTGGGCGGCCGCGATCCGTCGCTGCGTGTACCGTCGACGATCGCCGCGCTTGAGGCGCTTCGCACACGCGGTCATGTCAGCAGGGATGCCGCGGACGCCCTGGCGCGTTCCTACCGCTTCCTGCGGAAGCTCGAACACCGTTTGCAGATGACGGAGGACGAACAGACGCACACGGTTCCCAAGACGCCGCAGGGCGTGGCGCACACGGCCTGCTTCATGGGGTTCGCCGACAGCGCAGCCTTTGCATTGGCGTTGCTCGACGAGCTCGAAACCGTGCAGAGCTATTATGCGCGGCTGTTCGAGCGCGCAGCGCCGCTGGCGGCGGCCGGCGGCAGCCTCGTTTTTACCGGCGTCGAAGACGATCCGGAAACACTGGACACGTTGACGCGCATGGGCTTTTGCGATCCCGCGCATGTTTCCGGCGCGATCCGCGCTTGGCATCACGGCCGCATTCGTGCCACGCGCAGCCCCCGCGCGCGCGAGCTGCTGACCAAATTGGTGCCGCCATTGCTTTCGGCCTTGGCGGCGACGGCGGCTCCTGACGTGGCCTTCGCTCAGTTCGACCGGTTCCTCAGCAACTTGCCCGCCGGCGTGCAGCTTTTTTCGTTGCTCCTCGCGCGTTCGGAACTTTTGCGTCTGATCGCCGAGATCATGGGTTCTGCGCCGCGCCTAGCCGATCATCTCGGCCGTTCTCCGGCGACGCTGGACGTGCTACTGGATCCCGACTTCCTGGGCGTCTTGCCGGCGCGGGCGGCACTCGATCGTGCGCTGCATGATCAGCTTGCACGCGCGCGCGATTATGAGGGCAAGCTCGATCTCGTCAGGCGTTTCGCCAAGGAACAGATATTCCGCGTCGGCGTGCAGGTGATCGAAGGCGTCGCCAAGGCCGATGCGGCCGGTCCGGCCTTCGCGAATATCGCGGAGGCGATCATCGCCGATCTTCTACCATGCGTCGCCGGCGAACTGGCCGAAAATGCGGGGTGGATATACGACGGCGCCTTTGCGGTCATTGCCATGGGCAAGCTTGGCGGGCGGGAAATGACGGCCGGAAGCGATCTCGACCTTGTCTTTGTTTACGACGCGCCGGAGGGTGTCGAGCAGTCCGACGGCAGGAAGCCGATGCCGACGAGCCTCTATTACGCCCGGCTGGCGCAACGCCTCATCGCGGCGCTGACCGTGGCGACGGCCGAAGGCGGGCTTTATGAGGTCGACATGCGGCTGCGGCCCACCGGCAACAAGGGGCCGGTTGCGGTGAGCCTCGAGTCCTTCATGCGCTATCACCAGGCGGAATCCTGGACCTGGGAGCGCATGGCGCTGACGCGGGCGCGGGTGATCGCGGGCCCGCCCAAGCTGATCCCGAAGCTCGATGCGGTCGTGTCCGACACGCTGCGCCGACGTGTGGACTGGGCAAGACTGTTTTCCGACGCGCGCGAAATGCGCGAGAAGGTGGCCGCGCAATATCCGGGGAAGAATTGCTGGGATTTGAAATACGCGGCGGGCGGGCTGATGGACATCGAGTTCATCGCGCAGACGCTGCAGCTGCGTCATGCCCACGACAATCCGTCCGCGCTCTCGACCAATACGATCGACGCGCTTAAGCGGTTGTCTAGGATGGGGGGGCTCGATGGTCGCGACGCCGAGGCCCTGATTGCCGCGGCAAATCTTCAGCACGCGCTGACCCAGGCGTTGCGCATTGCGCTCGACGGCCCGCTCGACGCCGACAGCGCCACACCCGGTCTGAAAGCCTTGCTGGTCAGGGCGGGCGAGGTGCGCCAGTTCGCCGAGTTGCAGAGGCTGCTCGCCGACCGCCAGACTCATGCGCGGCAAATCTTCGATCGGGTTCTGGCCGGATAGGCGCACGGGCAACGGAAACCACCGGCGCGGAGCGGCGGATGGACGGCCGGCGTGCAAAGTTGACCGGGTGATGCAAACCGGCTTGAATCTGGGTCTGGGGTGGGCGATAACCCGCCCCCAACTTGGAATGCGGGCGTAGCTCAGGGGTAGAGCATAACCTTGCCAAGGTTAGGGTCGGGCGTTCGATTCGCCTCGCCCGCTCCAGTGGAATCAAGGACTTGCGGGGCAGTTTTCCTCCGTCTACGGACGGTTTTGGGATAACCTTGGGAAAACAGCGGCCGGTCGGTCAGGGCCTGAACCCTCACAAACCAAGCGTCGATGGCTGCGGCGGCATTCGCCAAGTAGTCCGGGTCCCATTCGCCGTAGCCTGACGTCGTGCGCAAATCCGACCGTCGGTGGCCGAGCTGCCTGGCAATCTCGTCCTCCGGAACCCGCGCCAGCCGGAGAATGGTCGTCACTTTGTGGCGGAAGCTGTAAGTCGAAATCTTCGGGATTTTGGCCCGTGAAACGGCTCGCTCAAGTCCTGACTTCACGCCCTCGATTGTCGTGTAGCCGCAGTAACGTCCTCTGCGGGTGTCCATCCCGGCGTTGTCAGCTTCCCATTTGTCCAACCAGCCCGTGAGAACGCGCGGCTCACGCAGAATAGGGCGCCGCTTTTTGTTTTGCGCGCGCGCTGGCGGATTGAGATCCACCAGCGATGCCTCCCGGAGGCGTTGAACCGGCGAAAGGTCGAGAGCCGTCTGCGGTCTGCCACCTGTGGCGAGTTGGATTAGTATGAAGCGGCGCAGTTCCTCTGGAAGCTCACTCGACCACAGCGCAGCAATCTCCGCGTCACTCGGTATCCTGGCCTTCTCGACGGCAGCCGGTCTTAACCCCCAGCGTCGCTCCATCTGTGCCTCAGTGTAGACGATTTCGTGATGTATGCGCGCGCGGGCCAGAGCCGCTCGCAAGACCACGAGGTTGCGCGCCACATACGACAGCCGGTAACCAGCCTCCACACTGGCTTCTGCAAATTCTCGTTGCTTGGCTTCTGTCAGTGATGAAATGCGAGCCGTTGTACCGAAATGGCGAATGAGAACTTTGCCGGCATTACGAGACTGCATCTTGCAGGGCAGCTTGTCGGTGTGCCCCACAAAGTAGTCTTCAAGCACTACAGAGAGTCGGGCATCGGCTGTTTTTGGTGCACCCTTGACGACGATT
>JAGWVX010000454.1 GCA_018970685.1 Alphaproteobacteria bacterium
CTGGCGATGAAGGCGAGGGCGCATTGCAGCGCCAGCCGGACGGTCGCGTTGTCCCCGACCCAGCGCAGCCACGCCCAGCTGAGTGCGGCGACCAGGCAGGCGGCCAGCAGCCAATGCGCCGCCTTCGCCATATGCGTGGTGGCTGCGAGGAAGCGATGAAAGCCGGCGCCGATACTGTCGTAGAGGAAGTGCGTGATGGCCCGGTCGAAGGCCACGCATACAAGCCCGACGGCGATTAGGAAGAGACCAATCCAAAGCAGCATGGCGACTGCTTGCCGTGGCGGAAGTCCGCTGTCAAATCCTCATGGCGTCGCTGGCGGCACGATCTTCACACCGCTAGAGTCGGCCGGTGACCGCCGACGAGGGAAATCGCATGGATTTCGATTATTCGCCACGCCAGAAGGAATGGCTCAAGCGCGTCGGCGACTTTATGGCCGAACATATCTATCCGGCCGAGGAGATTTACGCGGCGCAGATGGACGAGGCGCGCCAGCGCGGCAATCCCTGGATTGTCGTGCCGGTGGTCGAAACGCTGAAGGCCGAGGCGAAGCGGCAAGGCCTGTGGAACCTCTTCCTGAACGAAAGCGCACACGGCGCGGGCCTAACCAATTTGGAATACGCGCCGTTGGCCGAGCTGATGGGGCGCGTCGGCTTTGCGTCGGAAGTGTTCAATTGTTCCGCGCCCGATACGGGCAATATGGAAGCCCTGGAGCGCTACGGCAGTCCCGAACAGCAGCAGCGCTGGCTGAAGCCGCTGCTCGCCGGCGAAATCCGTTCGGCCTTCGTCATGACCGAGCCGGGGGTCGCGTCCTCCGACGCCACCAACATCTGCACGCGCATCGAAGGGCGGGGCGACCACTATGTGATCAACGGGCGGAAGTGGTGGTCTTCGGGGCTGGGCGATCCGCGCTGCAAGATCATGATCGTCATGGGCAAGACCGATCCGGAGGCCGACAAGCATCGTCAGCAGTCGCAGATTCTGGTCCCGGTCGATGCGCCGGGCGTCTCGATCCAGCGCATGCTGCCGGTGTTCGGCTTCGACGACGCGCCGCACGGGCACGGCGAAGTCGTCTTCGAGAACGTGAAGGTGCCGGCCGGCAACATGATCCTGGGCGAAGGCCGCGGTTTCGAGATCGCGCAGGGCCGGCTTGGGCCGGGCCGGATTCACCACTGCATGCGCACGATCGGCGCCGCCGAACGCGCGCTCGAGCTGATGGTCAAACGTCTGCTGTCGCGCGAAGCCTTCGGCAAGAAGATCGCCGAGCATTCCGTATGGGAGCAGCGCGTCGCGGAGGCCCGGATCGGCATCGACATGTGCCGCCTGCTGACCCTCAAGGCCGCCGACATGATGGACAAGGTGGGCAACAAGGTGGCGCGCACCGAAATCGCCATGATCAAGGTGGCGGCGCCGAACATGGCGCTCAAGGTGGTCGACGATGCCATCCAGGCGTGGGGCGGCGCGGGCGTGACCTCGGATGCCGGCTTGGCGAAACTCTATGCCGGTCTGAGGACGCTGCGGCTGGCCGACGGGCCGGACGAAGTGCACAACCGAACGATCGCGCGGCTGGAATACGGAAAATACCTGGAGCGCCCCCGCCGCTCGGCGCCGTAAAGATCAGGCAGTGGCGCGCTTGCCGGCGATCAGCGGGAAGACGACGCGAACTTCCGTGCCGATGCCTTCTTCGCTTTCGATCGCGAAGTTGCCGCCGTGCTTTTCCATCAGCGAGCGCACCAGCGCCAAACCCAGGCCGGAGCCGCCTTTGGCGAGCATGGGATCGCCGTTGACCTGCTCGAACGGATTGCCGAGCCGCGGAATGTCCTCGGCCGGAATCCCTATTCCGGTGTCGCGCACGGTGACGGTCACCAAACCGCCACCGTTGCGCACACTGACGTCGACGTTACCTCCGGCCGGCGTGAATTTGATGGCGTTCGTCAGCAAATTGAGCAGCACTTGCTTCACGGCGCGTTTGTCGGCGATGAGGAACAGAGGCTCGTCCGGCAGCGCGAGAGCGAGTTCGAGGCCGTTGTTCTCGGCGCGGTCGCGCAGCATCCTGACGCAATCGTCGACGATGCCGCTGATGTCGACGCGCTCGTAATTGAGTTCGAGTTTCCCGGCTTCGATCTTCGCCATGTCCAGCATGTCGGAAATGAGATCGAGCAGGAGCTGCCCGGAATCGTAGATCAGCGTTGCGTATTCTTCATAGCGCTCGTTGCCCAGCGGCCCGAAAGTGCGCTGGCGCATCAAATCGGTGAAGCCGATGACGGCGTTGAGCGGCGTGCGCAGCTCGTGGCTCATGTTCGCCAGGAAGCGCGACTT
>JAGWVX010000455.1 GCA_018970685.1 Alphaproteobacteria bacterium
TTCGGAGATCAATCCCGGACCGAAATGCGCCGCCGCCTCGCCATGCAGCCACACGGCCGCGGCCGCGGCCAGGAAGGCGTCCATGTCTTGCGCCTGTAAGCCGGCGATGAATCCCGCCAACACGTCGCCCGATCCGGCGGTCGCCAGGGTTGGCGTCGCGTTGACGGAAACGCACACACGCCCGTCCGGCGTAGCAATGGCGGTGTCCGGACCTTTCAGAAGCACGATACACTTGGCCGCGGACGCCGCGTCGCGGATCGCTTCGATGCGGCTTGGCGAATGCGCCAGGAGTCCCGGGAAAAGACGTTCGAACTCACCTTCATGCGGCGTCAGAATGGTCGACGGCCGCAATAGGTGGAACAGCGCCTGGGTGTCGTGGGCGAACGACGTCAACGCGTCGGCATCGAGCACCGCACAGACGCCGCTTTTCAGCACGGCGGCCGCAAGCTCTCGCGTGCCCTGCCCCACGCCGCAGCCAGGCCCGATGACGACTGCATTGAAGCGTTTATCCTGCAGAATGCCCGCCAAGCCATTCGCACCGTTGAACGGCCTCACCATAATCGCCGTCAGATGCGCAGCATTGACCGCGACGGCGTCGAGCGGGCTTGCCACGCTCGCCAAGCCCGCTCCGATGCGCAAGGCGCCGCGCGCCGCCAGCCGTGCCGCACCGGTCGCATGCGCGGGCCCGCTGACAATCAGCGTGTGGCCGCGCGCATATTTATGGCTGAGCGGGTCCGGCTTGGGAAAGTTTCGACGCCACAGCCCTGGCTCGTTGCTGAAAATCTTGGGCGCGATGCTTTCGAGCGCCGCATCGGGAATGCCGATCTGGGTCACGACGATGCGTCCGCACTTCAAGCGCCCGGGCATTAGCACATGGACAGGCTTCCGGCGAAAGAACGTCACGGTGACATCGCCCTGCACGCAGACGTCGCCGAGCGAGCGCCCGAAATCGCCGTGCAAGCCGCTCGGAATATCGATCGCTACAACCGGCGTGCGGCTGTCGTTCAGCGCCAGCACCGTGTCACGCGCCGCGCCATCGAGCGGACGCTGCAAGCCCGCGCCGAACAGCGCATCGACGACGAGGTCGGCACCCTCCAGCACCTGCGGCGACATCGGTTCGACATCATCCGGCCATTGCTCCGCCATCTGCGCCACATCGCCGTTGAGGCTCTTACGGCGGCCGAGCAGCGCCACGCGCACCTCCCAGCCGCGCGCTTTCAACAATCGTGCGACGACGAAGCCGTCGCCGCCATTGTTGCCGGGACCGCACAGAACCAGCGTTCGCCGCGGACGCCAGATCCTGGTGATCTCTTCCACCGTTGTCCGGCCGGCGTTCTCCATCAACGTCAGCGAGGGCGTGCCGTGTTCGGCGGCATAACGATCGGCCGCATACATCTCGGCAATGGTGACGATCTCGTGGCTCATGGCACCTTGCAGGTCTCCGCGCGTGACGAGGCTACATCTTTCGGGCACGCTGGCGGATGCAAATTACAGCGGCTGGGTCGCTGCTTGTCGCCCAAACTCGACCAGCGACAACTTGCCGTCAATCACATCCACCGTCGTGTTCAAGTCGTTGTTGGGCTGGCAGACCACCACGCGGTCGTCGCCCGTGGCCGCACCGACGATCATATTATAGAGTGGGACACTCGGCTAATATCTCCTTGTGATTCATATGAGGACGTGATGACGGCTCCCGTGAACCTGTTCAAACAGGCGCTCCGCGAAGGTAGGCCACAGATCGGATTGTGGCAGGCGCTGGCCAGTCCCTACACGGTGGAGATATGTGCCGGCGCGGGCTTCGACTGGCTGCTGCTCGACGGAGAGCACGGCCCGAATGACGTTCCTATGCTACTATCTCAGCTGCAGGCGGTGGCACCTTATTCCAGCCATCCGGTGGGCCGGCCGCCGATTGGCCAGACCTGGATCGTCAAACAGTACTTGGACATAGGCCTCACCACACTTCTCATTCCGCTGGTAGACACTGCCGAGCACGCGGCCGAGATGGTCAAAGCCGTGCGTTATCCGCCGCGGGGCACACGTGGCATCGGCGCCGCACTGGTCCGTGCGGCACGCTGGAATCGGACGCCCGGCTATTTGAACGACGCCGACGACCAGATTTGCCTGCTGCTCCAGGTGGAAACCGTCGAAGGGTTACGTAATCTCGATGCCATTGCCACCACCGAAGGCGTGGACGGCGTCTTCATCGGTCCGTCCGATCTGTCCGGCTCTATGGGCCATCGCGGCAATCCCGGCCATCCAGAGGTTCAAGCTGCGATCGAAGCGGCTGTTGCGCGTGTCAAAAAGGCGGGCAAGGC
>JAGWVX010000456.1 GCA_018970685.1 Alphaproteobacteria bacterium
CCTCGATCAAGAAGGGCGCCTACGACTTCATCGAGAAGCCGTTCAAGGCCGACCGGCTGATCCACGTCGTCGGCCGCGCGCTCGAAGCGGCGCGCCTGAAGCGGGAGGTGCAGGAACTAAAGCTCAAGGCTGGTGATGAAACCGAGTTGGTCGGTGCGTCCTCCGCCGTCTCGCAGATCCGTCAAGCCGTCGAGAAGATCGCCCCGACCAACAGCCGCGTGTTCATCTCCGGACCGTCCGGCTCGGGCAAGGAGCTGCTGGCGCGGCTCATTCATGCGCGCTCGCGCCGCGCCACCAACGCCTTCGTAGCCGTTAATTGTGCGACCATGGAGCCGGATCGCATCGAAGCTGAGCTGTTCGGCGTCGAAAGCAGCGAAGGGCCGCGCAAGATCGGCCTGCTTGAACTAGCGCACAACGGCACGCTGTTCCTCGACGAGATTGTGGATATGCCGATCGAGACGCAGGGCAAGGTGCTGCGCGTGCTGGTCGAGCAGACCTTCTCGCGCGTCGGCGGCTCCGCCCGCGTGCAGGTCGATGCCCGCGTCATCAGCTCGACTTCGCGCGACTTGCGTCCGGAAATCGCCGCCGGACGTTTTCGCGAGGACCTCTACCACCGCCTCAACGTCGTGCCTGTCCGCGTACCGTCGCTGGCCGAGCGGCGCGACGACATCCCGCCGCTCGTTTCGCATTTCATGAAGCGGCTGTCGGCGGCTTCCGGCCTGCCGATGCGCGAAATCGGCGACGACGCTATGGCGGTTCTTCAAGCCCACAACTGGCCCGGCAATGTCCGTCAGCTGCGCAATATCGTCGAGCGCCTCCTGATCCTGGCAACTGATGATCCGGCGCAGGCGATTTCCGCCGATCTTTTGCCGTCTGACCTTGGCACCAATGCGCCGTGGAGCGGAGGAGGGCGCAGCGACCTTGTCATCTCGCTGCCGCTGCGCGAGGCGCGAGAGATCTTCGAGCGCGATTATCTTGTGGCGCAGATCAACCGTTTCGGCGGCAACATCTCGCGCACAGCCGCGTTCATCGGCATGGAGCGCTCGGCGCTGCATCGCAAACTGAAATCGCTGGGCGTCGGTTCGGCCATCGGGGGGCGGGAAGGTTTCAACGCTTGATGGATCATTGGAACGGGCGGCGCCCCGCCGGCCGCATTGCTTATGTCAACGGCCGGTATGTGCCGCACGGCGAAGCGGGCGTACATGTCGAAGATCGCGGTTTGCAGCTCGGCGACGCCGTCTACGAGGTCTGCCGCATCGAGAATGGGCATATGCTCGACCTCGAAGAACATCTCGACCGTCTCGAGCGCTCGCTTCGCGAGATCGAGATGGCCATGCCGATGCGCCGCGAGGCGCTCAAGCTGGTGATGGCGGAAACCGTCCGCCGTAATCATGTTCGAGACGGGCTGTTGTACCTCCAGGTGACGCGCGGTGCGTTGAAGCGCGACCATCCGATCCCGGAACACCCACCGAAGCCGACGTTAATCATGACGGCGCGCGCCATGGACGAGGCCGCACTGGTGCGTCGGCACATCGACGGCGTCGCCGTCCTAACATGTCCGGATCGGCGCTGGGGACGCTGCGATATCAAGACCACGCAGCTCCTCGCCAACCTGCTGGCCAAGACGGCGGCGCGGCGGGCGGGCGCCCTTGAGGCCTGGATGATCGACGACGACGGTTTCGTCACCGAGGGCGCATCTACCAATGCCTGGATCGTCGACGGCGAAGGCCGGGTCGTGACGCGGGACCTCAGCCACGCCATCCTGCCGGGCGTCACCCGCCGGGTCATCCTGGAAGCGGCCGCCGCCGCGCAGATTCCGGTGGTGGAGCGCCGCTTCACCCTGGCCGAGGCCCTGGCGGCACGCGAAGCGTTTCTGTCGTCGGCCACTGGGGCTGCCATCCCGGTCGTCAGCATCGACGGGAAAAAAATCGGCACCGGATCGCCGGGCCCGCTGACCCGCCGGATTGCGGAACTTTATGCCAAACGCTCGCGAGAACGGCTCGCATGAGAGAATGGCACGGGACCATTATGACGCCGGGGGCTTTCGCTTCTGCAGCATTCCGCCTTATGCTGTAGGCAATGCTTCGCGGGGGCCGCGGAGCCAAGAAAAACAGACGGGTATAAGCAATGAGCGAAAAACAGCAAAACCTGCAAGACACGTTTCTCAACGCGGTCAGAAAGAGCAAATCGTCTGTGACGATCTTTCTCGTCAACGGCGTGAAGCTTCAAGGGAACATCACTTGGTTCGACAATTTCTGCGTGCTTCTGCGTCGCGACGGGCAGGCTCAGCTCGTCTACAAGCA
>JAGWVX010000457.1 GCA_018970685.1 Alphaproteobacteria bacterium
TCCCAGATGATGCGGGTCATCTCGTCGCCGTCGAGCTCGACGACCGGATTGGCAACTTTGATCTTGTCCATGAAATTCCTCTAAAGGGCAGGGGCGGCGGGCGGTATAGCGAGGGCACGTCCAGTCGTCAAAGGCCGAGACTATCGTGGCAAAAGCGGCATATTGCCTGTATCATTCCCAGCCATGGCTGGACGGCAATGGCTTCTCCGGCTCGGTTTGACGCTAGCAGCAATTGCGGCGGGCGTGACGCTGTTGGTCGCGTATTTTGCAGGCCTGTCCTGGCTTGGAAACACCTTCCCGCAGCAGCGGATATCGCCCGCGCAGGTCCGGGTGGTCGTTTACACAATCGCCGGTCTCGGTTTGGTTTTGGGCGGCCTCAATCTCATTTTATTACTTCGCCTTGCGAGACGCCGCCGCGGTCAGCCGCCGGCAACATCTTGACTTGGACGTACGGGTTGCCGCCCATATGGCATGATCAGTCCCTCCATCATCCTGTCCCAGCCGCAGCTCGGCGAGAACATCGGCGCCGCGGCGCGCGCCATGAAGAATTTCGGCTTGTCGGATCTGCGACTGGTGGCGCCGCGCGACGGTTGGCCCAATCCCAAGGCGGATGCCATGGCGGCGGGCGCCGCCGATCTGCTGCAGTCCGCGCGCCTGTTCGCAACAGTCGAGGAGGCGCTGGCGGATCTCCATCTCGTCTATGCCGCCACGGCGCGCGAGCGCGGCGTCACCAAGGAAGTGCTGACGCCGGCGGAAGCAGCCCGGCGTCTGCGGCTGGCCGCGGGGCGCGGCGAGAAGACCGCCATCCTGTTCGGCAACGAGCGCGCCGGCCTCGACAACGACGAAATCTCGCTAGCCGACGCGGTGATCACCATTCCGACGGCGGAATTCTCCTCGCTCAATCTTGGCCAGGCGGTGCTGCTCACCGGTTATGAATGGTTTCGGCAGAGCGACACGACGCCCGCCGCCCGGACCGAACACGGCCCGATTCACCGCAAACCGACGCGCGACGAGATGTTCCAACTTTTCGAGCATGTGGAGCGCGAGCTGACCGAGCGCGGCTTTCTTTTCCCGCCCGACAAGCGCGATCACATGACCCGCGCCATCCGCGCCACCATCCATCGCGCACGGCTCACCTATCAAGAAGTGCAGACGCTGCGCGGCATGATCGTGGCGCTGACCAAGGGCAAGCACCGGGTGAAGAAGGACTAACAATGTCATCTTGGGGTGCGCCGCCCTGGTTCGTGGCTCCGCTCCGCGGAGCACCTCACCATGACGGCCGCGCCTCGAAGGATCAGCCCGAGACTTTACCTTGCCAGACCGGCCAGCAGGCCGAGCGGCCTTCCGCCTTGACGGCGTTGTAGAGCTTCAACTGGGCGTCCTCGGCGGATTTGCCCTTTTCGGTGGCGGTGAAGTCTTTGCCGGTGGCGCACCAGACATAAAACTGATGCCTGCCGGGCGCGAAGAAATCGACCTGCTTGTTCGAGGCATAACTGTCCGCTACGGCAACACCCGCCGCCGCAACCATCATACCGACGGTCGCATAGACCAGAGTTCGACTTAACGCCACGCCTTCCCACTTCCCGACGGTCCCGGCCTTCCGAGCCAAAACGCCGTCCGTTCTGTTTCTTCGGGGCCCCAACACGTCGGAGGTCGTCATTGCGACCGTCCTTACCCGTGAAGATCGTGACACGGATCATGCGGTTTTGCCATCTGTTTCCGCAAAGATGACAGCGACTTAACGTCGTCATGGTGAATGGCGAGACGGCTCCGCGCCGACGGCGCGCACAACGCCCTCGATCGCCTGCGCCACCTGTTCCACCGCCGCCGCGTCACGGCCGCGGGCGACCAATTGGGTGCCAAAGCCGTCCGCGCGGTAGAACGGATAACTGCCGATGGCGACTGCCGGGTATTCGGCCTGGATTTTTGCCAGGGCCGCCGCAATCGTCCCCTCCCCGACGGGCGCCGAAATCGTCACCGCCTGAACGACCTGGCCGCGGGCGAGCTTGGGCGCGATGTCCTCCAGCATTGCCTGCATGATGCGCGGCACCCCCGCCATCACGAAGACGTTGCCGATCTGAAAGCCGGGTGCCACCGAGACGCTGTTCTTCACCAGCTCGCCGCCGAACGGAATGCGCGCCATGCGTTTGCGCATCTCGTTGAAGTCTTCCGGTTTGATGCGGGCGGCCAGCAACGCCAGCGCTTCCTTGTGATAATCGATGCCGACACCAAAGGCCTTGGCGACCGCGTCGGCGGTGATGTCGTCATGCGTCGGGCCGATGCCGCCGGTGGTGAAGAC
>JAGWVX010000458.1 GCA_018970685.1 Alphaproteobacteria bacterium
CGGCCTGCTGACGGCGATCAACACCACCAGCGAGAACCAGACGCTGGCGGCCGTCGATCAGGCGTTCGCCGTCGCCGCGCAGATCGCGAAAGTCACTGCCTTGATGGCACGGCCTACTGGCGCGAAAACCTGTCAGGCGTTCAGCCTGACCTTCGTCTTCAATCCGCTGGAAGCCTCACAGCGCAAGGCGTTGAACGCGCTGCTCGAAGCCAATGGCGGCGACAAGGTCGAGGTCGGCGATGTCACCGTGGCCGGAACGAACGAGAAGTATGATTGGACGTCCTGCGCGCACGGAGCCTGCACGCTGCCCTTGCTGGACTATTGCCTCGCGACGGATAAGGCGACGAACCAGTGCATTTATTTCCGGCGGATGCGCACCTTCGTCCTGCCCATCATCGACAAGGACGACAACGCGGAAGTGGATCTCTCGTTCCAGGCACCCGATGCCGCGATCTATGCCATTCCGATGCGGCGCGACGATTTCGTCAAATTCGACGTCAGGCTCACCTTCGATCACGGCGTGCTGACGGGATACGCTTCCAACAACCCGAGCCAGGCGCTGGCCGTGCTGCAGATACCGAGCGATCTCATCAAGGACATCGTGGGGCTGAACAGCTCATCGAGCGCGGCGAAGTAAGCCGTCGGCGCAGCGCCTGCGCTGCCAGCTCCTTCCGCGCCGTTTGTGCCTGCCGAGTCCCGCTACCGCTCGAGGCACATGGCGATGCCCATGCCGCCGCCGATGCACAGCGTGGCGAGGCCTTTCTTCGCGCCGCGCTTTCCCATCTCGTGCAGCAGCGTCACCAGGATGCGCGCGCCGGAAGCGCCGATGGGATGGCCGATGGCGATGGCGCCGCCGTTGACATTCACCTTGGCGGGGTCCCAGCTCATGTCCTTGTTGACGGCGCAGGCTTGCGCCGCGAACGCCTCGTTGGCTTCGACGAGATCGAGATCGGTAGGCTGCCAGCTGGCTTTCTCGAGCGCCGCACGCGAGGCCGGAATCGGGCCCGTGCCCATCACCTTCGGATCGACGCCGGCCTGCGCCCAGGAGGCGATGCGTGCCAGAGGCGTGAGGCCGCGCCGGTCGGCATCCTTCGCCGTCATCAGCACCAGCGCCGCGGCGCCGTCATTGATGCCGCTGGCATTGCCGGCGGTGACGGTGCCGTCCTTCTGGAAGGCGGGCCGGAGCGCGGCCACCGCCTCATAGGTGACGCCGTCGCGGATGAATTCGTCGGTGTCGACGATCTTTTCGCCCTTGCGTTCCTTCACGGCGACGGCTGCGATCTCATCCTTGAAGCGGCCCGCCTTGCGCGCGGCTTCGGCCTTGTTCTGCGAGGCGACCGCGAAACGGTCCTGTTCTTCACGGGCGATCTGCCATTCGCGCGCCACGTTCTCGGCGGTAACGCCCATATGATAGCCGTTGAAGGCATCCCACAGCCCGTCCTTGATCATGGTGTCGATGAAATCAAGGTTGCCCATCTTCTGTCCGGCGCGCAGATACGCGGCGTGCACCGACTGGCTCATCGATTCTTGCCCACCGGCGACCACTACCGCGGAGTCTCCGTTGCGGATCGCCTGGGCGCCCAGCGCCACGGCGCGCAGGCCCGAGCCGCATACCATGTTCACTAGCCAAGCGGGCGTGGCAATCGGAACGCCGGCGGCGAGCGCCGCCTGGCGCGCCGGGTTCTGCCCCTGTGCCCCGGTGAGAATCTGGCCGAGGATCACTTCCGAAACCTCGACAGGCGCCAGCTTGGCGCGCTCCAACGCCGCCTTGATAGCGGTCTTGCCGAGTTCGTGCGCGGGCACGCCGGCAAACGATCCGTTGAAGGCCCCTACCGCCGTGCGGGCAGCCGATACGATGACGACGTCTTCCACCTTGTTCCTCACCTGTCTTGTTGCAGCCGCTCGCAAATTGCCGCGAATGCGAGTGCCCTACAACGGCAATGAATCGTTTTGCCGGATCAAATAGTTACATGACATATCTTGCACCGCGCCCTGCTGCACCTGCGCAAAAAAGCTGGACACGGTAGAATTTGTCATGTTGGTTTCGTCTTGGGAGAGCCGGCTCGTACCGGCGTCATTCAATGGTAGAGCGCGTGACGGAAGAAACAAAAAAAGCCGAATCTCCGGTCGTCATCAAGAAATATGCGAATCGGCGGCTCTACAACACCGAGACCTCCAGCTATGTGACGCTCGATCATCTTTGCGAGATGGTCAAGGAGGGCAAGGAGTTCGAGGTCCACGACGCGCGCACCGGCGAGGACATCACCCGCTCGGTGCTGACGCAGATCATCTTCGA
>JAGWVX010000459.1 GCA_018970685.1 Alphaproteobacteria bacterium
CTTCGCCATCTCCCGGGCTGATGCGCTTCGCCATCCCGCCCGGCTCTGGGATGAGTCGCAGGCTGATTCGCAGCTAGTGCACTGACATAATCATAGGATTGAACTAACCCGCTGACGCGGGATTTAGGGAGATTCGCGGGGAGGTCTCCCGTCTGAAAGGATTGTGGTTCTCGAAGCCCAACCCTACAGACAGGAGATACCCCGATGGCTGAGACCAGCCCTCTGCGCCGCCGCATGATCGAAGACATGACGGTCCGTAATCTGTCGCCGGCGACACAACGATCCTACATTCACGCGGTGTCGAAGTTCAGCCGTTATTTCGGCCGCTCGCCCGACCGGCTCGGCCTGAAGGACGTGCGAGCCTTCCAGGTCCATCTGGTGTCGACCGGGATTTCGTGGCCGGCGCTGAACCAGACGGTCTGCGCGCTGCGGTTTTTCTACGGCGTGACACTCGGCCATGCCGAGATTCCGGAGCGGATCCCTTATGCCCGCCAGCCGCGCACATTGCCCGTCGTGCTAAGCGCCGACGAGGTGGTGAGCTTTCTGGAAGCGGTTCCGAGCCTGAAGACCCGTACAGCCTTGACGACGGCCTATGCTGCGGGATTACGCGCGTCTGAAGCCGTGGGCTTGAAGCTGCGCGATATCGACAGCAAGCGGATGGTCATGCGTGTCGAGCACGGCAAGGGCGGCAAGGACCGCTATGTCATGCTGTCAACGCAGCTTCTCAATATTCTACGGGGTCTTCCGGGAATCGAGTGGGTGATTCTGCACGGTCATAGCGGCGGAAGCATGCAGGAGAGGACTTTGAGGCGGAGATATTCCTCGTCGCGCAATCCGTAGGCGCGTCGCTGGAAGACGCGGATTTTGTTGTTGAGACCCTCGACGAAGCCGAGCGAGACTTTGTTTTCCGGTTTGCAGTAGGCGGCGATCCCGTCCCAGTGGCGATCGATCATGTCGGCGAAGCGCTCGTAGGGTTCGAGGCGCTGCCATTTGAGGCTGGCACGCCAATTGTCGAAGAAGCGCCGCGCCCAGCCCTCGCGTCCATAATCCCAGAGTTGGCCGAAGGACTCCTTCAGGATGTAGGCGGTGTTCAGCCGTTTGTTCGCGCTCAGCAGGAGCTTGAGCGAGCGTTTGCCCTCCAGGGTGAGATTGTCGCGGCGCGACAACAACGTGTATTTCTGGCCTTTGATGAAGTGCCGTTGCTTGCCGCCGAGGCTGGCGTACTCGGCTTTGCGCACCTTGTCGAGCGCCTCGCCGAGATGGCGCATGATGTGGAACTTGTCGAACAGGATCGCGGCTTGCGGCGCTTTTTCCTCGGCGACATTGCGGAACGGTTTCCACATGTCCATCACGGCGAGCCTGATTTGGCAGCTCTTTCTGGGCCCCAGCCAGGCATAGAACTGCGCCATGCTGGCCTCGGAACGATCCACGCCGCCGAACCAGATCGGCCGCCGGCGATGAAGGTCGCTGACCACAATGCGATAGCTGTGGCCCTTGCGGACCGAGATTTCGTCGATGCCGATCGCCTTGGGCCCCGGCGTGCCGGCGCGCGCGATCTGGGCCCGCATGTACTGCATCTCCAGCGTCTTGGCCGTGTCCCAGTCGAGCTTCAGTTCCTTGGCAACATCGCGGATCGAGGCCTGCGCGCAGCGGCGCCCGACGTAGAAAGCAAAGCGTTTGGTGAAGTGCGGATTGTCCGCCAGAAAATCCAGCCGTTCGCGCTTCACGGCGCCGCAACGCCGGCACGCCACGCGCCGCACTTCGAGTTCCAGAACAATCCGCAATCCGGCACACGGCAGGTCGCGAACTTGCCGTACCCGACGGTCGTACCACCCCTTCTGGACCAGCCCGCAACAGCCGCAGACCGTTTTTTTGAGCGCCGTTCCAGGCTGACGATCCGCACATCCGGCTCACCGAAAACCCCGCGCACCGTTTCTTTCGGACGAAACCCCGCGAACGAATATCCATCCGACAGACGCCGCCGGCGCCTTGCTGTTTTGGCCATCCTTCATCTTGCCAAATTCCAGCACCGCTCCAAACGTCTAAAAGCTAATACCCACAGGCTGTTCCGCCGCTATGACCGTGCAGAATCACCCACTCGATTCCCGGAAGACCCATAAATGTTAGGCTGTGCCGTGAGGTATCGATGAAGAAAACCATGCCAATGACCTGCAGCCTTCGCTCACTGGTCCTGGCAACGGCGCTCGCCGTTTCGCCAGTGGCGATCGGGCTGGTTGCGCCGCAGCCGGCGCTGGCTCAAATCTATGCGGTCGACGATCAGC
>JAGWVX010000043.1 GCA_018970685.1 Alphaproteobacteria bacterium
TGCCGCTGGGCTTGCCCTGGCTCGGCATGCATTTTCGGGTTGACGCGCTCGCGGCGGTCTTCTTGTGCGTCGTCGATCTGGGCGGGCTCGGCGCCGCTGTTTTCGCCGTCGGCTACGGACATCATGAAACCGCGCCGCAGCGCGTTCTTCCGTTCTTTCCCGCGTTTCTGGCGGCGATGAATCTGGTCGTCATTGCCGACGACGCCTTTGCGTTTCTGCTGTCATGGGAATTCATGTCTCTGATGTCCTGGGCCTTGGTCGTCAGCCATGATCGCACGGCCGAAAATATGCGCGCCGGTCTCATCTACATCGTGATGGCGAGCTTCGGGACCCTGGCCTTGTTGTTGGCTTTCGGCATCCTCGCCGGTCCGAACGGGTTGTACGCGTTCTCATCCATGCGGGCGCACACGCTGAATGCCGATTATACGATGATCGTGATGCTTTTGGCGCTGATCGGCGCCGGATCGAAAGCCGGCATATTTCCGCTGCACACATGGCTGCCGCTGGCGCATCCGGCTGCGCCCAGCCACGCGTCGGCCTTGATGAGCGGCGTGATGACGAAGGTGGCCGTCTATGCCTTCATCCGCATCGTCTTCGATCTCTTGGGCCCGATCGATTGGCGCCTCAGTATGATCGTCATCGCCGTCGGCGCCGTCACGGCCTTGCTGGGCGTCCTCTACGCATTGATGCAGCACGACTTGAAGCGTCTGCTCGCCTACCACACAGTCGAGAATATCGGCATCATTTTCGTGGGGTTGGGCCTGGCGCTGGCCTTTCGCGCCGATGGTCTCGCCTCCGCCGCGGCCCTTGCCGTCACGGCCGCGCTGTTCCATGTGTTCAACCACTCCCTGTTCAAGAGCCTGCTGTTCTTCGGTTCCGGCGCGATCCAGACCGCCACCGGCGAGCGCGACATGGATCGTCTGGGCGGGCTCATCCATGCCATGCCCAAGACGGCCGTCGTCTTTCTGATCGGAGCCGCGGCGATCTCGGCATTGCCCCCGCTGAACGGCTTCGCCTCGGAATGGCTGACGTTTCAGGCCGTCTTCCTGAGTTCCACTTTTCCGCAATGGGGGCTGCGCCTCTTGGCTCCGGCATCCGGCGCGTTTTTGGCGCTGGCGGCGGCGCTGGCCGCGGCCTGCTTCGTCAAGGCGTTCGGCATCAGCTTTCTCGGCCGGCCACGCAGCGACTCGGCACGAACCGCTAAAGAAACCGACCGGGCGTCGCTCGCGGCGATGTTCGGCCTTGCTGCAGCGTGCGGCTTTGCCGGCATCTTTCCGGGCCTTTTCACCAATCTGCTTGCGCCGGTCGCGCGGCTTCTGACGACGGACCGGATGCCGGCGGTGGCGTTGGACGCCCCCTGGTCGCCGCTCTTGCCGATGGCCGCGTGTCACAATTCGTATAGCGGCCTGGTCGTCGCCGTCTGTCTGATCGCCGCGACGGCGATAACTGCATATCTCATCCGGCTGTTCGCTAACGGCGCCAGCCGCCGCAGCGCCGCATGGGATTGCGGATACCCCGAGGCAAGCCCCGCCACCCAATACACGGCCGGAAGCTTTGCCCAGCCGATACGCCGCGTTTTTGCGACTATTGCGTTTCGTGCGCGCGAGCGGGTCGCGATGCCGGCCCCGACAGACACCGCTCCGGCGCAATTTACCCTGACGCTGCGCGACCCCGCTTGGGATTTTCTCTACACCCCCATCGGGAAAGGCGTTGGCTTTCTGGCCGATTATCTCAACCGCTTCCAATTTCTCACCATTCGACGCTACCTCGGCTTGGTGTTCCTCACGCTCGTCTTCCTGCTCACGGTGCTGGTGCTATGGGCGTGATCGACACCTTGATGGTGCAGATTATTCAGGCGGCTTTGGCCGTGGCACTCGCGCCGCTCCTGACGGGCCTCGTCCGCAAAACGAAGGCCAGACTTCTGTGCCGCCTCGGTGCCAGCGTTTTTCAGCCCTATCGCGACATCTTCCGCCTGTTGCGCAAGGAAGTCGTCCTGGCGCCCAACGCGTCCTGGCTGTTCTCGGGCGCGCCCTATTTTGTATGCGCCGCCACCTGGGTCGCTGCGATGTTCGTGCCGACATTCACGTTCGACGTCAGGCTGACGCCGGCGGCCGATCTCATCGCCATTGCGGGGCTTTTGGCGAGCGCGCGCTTCACGCTGGCGCTTGCCGGCCTCGACATCGGCACCAGCTTCGGAGGCATCGGCGCCAGCCGCGAGATGATGATCGCGTCGGTGGCCGAACCGGCCATGCTGATGCTGATTTTTTCGCTGGCATTGGTGGCCGGAACGACGCGGCTCGCAGATATCGCCGCCTTCGTGCAGTCGCCGGCCCTCGGACTACACATCTCCTTGATGCTGGCGTTCGTCGGCCTTGTCATGATCGCGGTCGCCGAGAACGGGCGCATTCCGATCGACAACCCCGCCACGCATCTCGAACTGACCATGGTGCACGAGGCCATGGTGCTCGAATATTCCGGCCGGCATCTGGCGCTGATCGAACTCGCCGGCTCGATAAAGCTCCTGCTTTATGTTTCGCTGATTTCCGCCGTCTTTCTGCCGTGGGGGATCGCGCCGGTTGGCGCCGGAGCGACACGATACGGCGTGGCGATCCTGTTTTACCTCGCCAAGCTGTTTGTCGGCGCCAACTTGCTCGGCTTCTTCGAAGTCACCGTCGCCAAGATGCGGGTCTTCCGCGTGCCGCAGTTCATCGGCGCGGCGCTCATGCTCGGACTGTTGGCGGCCCTGCTCCGCATCGTTTCGGAGAGTCTGTAGATGACCGCCTTCGCCTTGGACATGTCTCATTTCCTGGCCGGCGGGCTCGTGCTGCTGAGCTTCACCCTGCTCTATCAGGACAGATTGCCGCCGCTGATCAACGCCTATGGCATCCAATCCCTGTTTCTGTCGCTCTCCGTCGCGTGGCAGGCCCGGATTCAGGATGCGCCGGAGCTTCTCGTCACGGCGGCGATCGCGCTCTGTTTCAAGGCGGTCGTCATTCCGCTCGTCCTGCACCGCTTGATCCGCAACCTGGGCATCCACCGCACCGTCGAAACCGTGGTTGGGATCGGCCCGACTATGATAGCGGGAATGGCGCTTGTCGGACTGTCGATGGCGCTCATGGTGCGCGCTACGTCGGGCATCGACGTTCTGGCGCGGGAGGACTTGGCGTTCGCCCTGTCTGTGATCCTGCTGGGCCTGCTGATGATGGTCACGCGGCGCAACGCCGTCAGCCAGGTGGTCGGCTTCATGTCGGTCGAAAACGGCCTCATCCTCGCCGCGACCGGCGCGAAGGGCATGCCGTTCGTCGTCGAAATGAGCGTCGCTTTCTCGATTTTGATTGCGTTCATCGTCATCGGCATCTTCCTGTTCCGCATCCGCGAGCGCTTTGACAGCGTGGACGTCGCGATACTGGATCGCTTCAGGGGCGAACGTCCATGACCGAGCTTCTGAACCCCGCAACCGGCATCTTGTTCGTCCCCGCGGCCGCGGCTCTGCTTCTGACCTTGGTGCCCAGTTACCGGATCGGGGCGTGGATCAACGTCGCCGCGGCCTTCGTGACGTTCGGCTGCGCGCTCGTCCTGCTGGTCTGGCGCCCGGCGCAACCGGGACGCCTGCTGGTGGTCGACGATCTCAATATTGTCTTCATCGTTCTCAACACGCTCGTCGGATTCACCACCAGCCTTTTCAGCCGGGGCTACATCGCGCACGAGCTGGAAATCGGGCGCCTGAAGCCTGCGCATCTGCGCTTCTATCATGCCATGTACCAGGTGCTGATGGGCGCCATGAATCTCGCCCTCCTCACCAGCATCACCGGTTTGATGTGGGTCGCCATCGAAATTGCCACGCTGACCACGATTCTGATGGTCGGCATCTACCGCACGCACGAGGCGCTTGAAGCCGCCTGGAAATATTTCATCCTCGGCAGCGTCGGCATCGCGCTCGCTTTGTTCGGCACGATTCTGGTTTATTCGGTAGCGCAGCCGATCGTCGGCAACGGCCTTCCCGCCATGACGTGGAGCACGTTGACGGAAAATGCGGCGCATTTCGATCCTATGATCCTCAACATCGCCTTCGTCTTTCTCCTGCTCGGCTACGGCACGAAGGCGGGACTGGTCCCGCTTCACGCCTGGCTGCCGGACGCCCACGCGGAGGGACCGACGCCGATCTCTGCGGTGCTGTCGGGCCTGCTGCTGAACGTCGCAATCTACGCGATCCTGCGCTTCAAGATGGTGCTGGCCCGCAATCCGGAGACCATTGCGCCGGGGCCCGTGATGATGACCATGGGCCTCGTCACCATCATCTTCGCAGGCCTGATGCTCTACCGCCGCCGCGATATAAAGCGCTTCTTTGCGTTTTCTTCGGTCGAGCACATGGGCATCATCGCCTTCGCTTTCGGCTTGGGCGGCCCTTTGGCGAACTTCGCCGGCCTTTTGCACATGGCCATGCACAGCCTCACGAAGTCCGGGATATTCTTCGCGGTCGGTCACATCACCCGCATCAAGGGTACGCAGAAGATCAACGAGATTACCGGGCTCACCACCAGCCACCCGCTGCTGGGTTGGATATTGGTGGCGAGCGTCGTGGCCATCGCGGGGCTGCCGCCTTTCGGCGTCTTCACCAGCGAGTTCCTCGTGGTGAGCTCGGCATTCGCCCACCGGCCTCTTCTTGCGCTGCCGCTGGTGGTGGGCCTGCTGATTTCGCTCGGCGCGCTTTTCCTGCGGCTGAACAGCATCGCGTTCGGCGAACCGAGCGGCGGCATGGCGTCGGACCGCATGTCGCCTCTACCGATTCTGTTCCATCTCGGGCTCGTTCTGATGATCGGTATCTTCATCCCCGGACCGGTCGTCAGCTGGTTCCAGCATATCGCGGCATCGTTGGGCTGATCGCGCATGATCGCACTCGCTGACATCGTCGCGGACACGTCCTCCACCCACTGGCAGCGCACGCCGGTATCGGAAGACCTTTGGAACCTTGTCGGCAAGCAGCTCGCCGACGGCGCCTGGACGCTCGTCGCCCATTGGGGCGAGCCCGCCATGGTGCACGCGGCATTGCGCGAACCGGCGACCGGCATGACGGCTGTTTTGAGCCTGGATGCCGCCGGTGGACTGTTCCCGTCGCTAGGCCGGCACGCGTTACCGGCGCGCCGGCCGGAGCGGACGATCCGCGACCTTGTCGGCCTCGAACCGGAAGGCGCCCCGGACCCGCGCCCATGGCTCGATCACGGCTGCTGGGGTCTGCGTCATCCTCTCGGCGACCGCCTCGCCGGCGGCGAGCAAGAACCGTATCGCTTTCTGCCGGTCGAGGGCGAAGGCCTGCATCAAATTCCTGTCGGCCCGGTTCACGCCGGCATTATCGAGCCTGGACACTTCCGCTTTACGGCAAGCGGTGAAACCGTGGTGCGCCTTGAGGAACGCCTCGGTTATGTCCACAAGGGCATCGAAGGGCTTCTGATCGGCGCGCCGCTGCACCGCGCCGCAAAGCTGGCGGGGCGCGCCTCCGGCGACAGCACGGTCGCATACGCCATCGCCTTTGCTCAAGCTGTGGAAACAGCCTGCAGCGCATCGATTCCCTTGAGGGCCGTCTATCTGCGCGCCGTCATGCTTGAGCTCGAGCGCATCGCCAACCATCTCGGCGATATTGGTGCGGTTTGCAACGATGCCGCCTTCAGTCTCATGCACACGCACTGCGCGGTCATGCGCGAGCGCGTGCTGCGCACGGCGGATCTCGCCTTCGGCCATCGCCTGATGATGGACTGCGTAGTCCCAGGCGGGGTCGCAGGCGACATCGGCCAGAAGGGTAAGAACCAAATCTCCAAATTGGTGGCGCAGATCGGCCGGCAATTCCCGTCGCTGGTCGCCATCTACGAGGACACCGCATCGCTGCAGGATCGCACGGTCCGGACAGGCATGGTGCGGCATGACCTCGTGGCGCAGTTCGGCGCCGGCGGCTATGTGGGCCGCGCCTCGGGCCGCGGTTTCGATGCCCGCAAGGCGTTTCCGTGTCCGCCCTATGATATGCTCGAGTTCCAGGTCCCGACCCTGGAGCGCGGCGATGTCGACGCGCGCATCCGCATCCGCATCCGTGAAGTCGAACAGAGCCTTTCCCTCTTACGCCAGATGCTGGCGCAATTGCCGGACGGTGAGATTCAAACGGCCGTCGTTCCGCATGCTGCCGAGGGCGCTTCGCTGATCGAGGGTTTCCGGGGCGATATTTTCGTCTGGGTGCGTATAGACGAAGACGGCTCGGTCGCGCGCTGCCATCTGCGCGACCCGTCGTGCTTTCAATGGCCGCTGCTCGAAGCCGCAATCGACGGCAACATCGTCGCGGACTTCCCGCTCTGCAACAAGTCGTTCAACTGTTCCTATGCGGGGCACGACCTCTGATGCGCAAGCTGCTGTTCAAGAGTGTCCTTGCCTTGCCGCTCACCGAGCGGGCGCCGCCCGTCGACGAACGCGCGCTTGCCGAATTGGCCGAGAAAGTGCAGGTCACCGCGCGAAGGCGCCTCGGCAGAAGTCTTTCCATACGCCAGGTCGATGCGGGCTCCTGCAACGGCTGCGAGCTGGAAATCCACGCGCTCAATAACGCCTTTTACGATCTGGAGCGGTTCGGCTTTCACTTCGTCGCCTCGCCCCGTCATGCCGACGTGCTGCTGGTGACGGGCCCGGTCACCGCCAACATGCGCGTGGCCCTCGAACGCACTTACGCGGCGACGCCGGATCCGAAATGGGTTGTCGCCGTCGGTGCCTGCGCGCTCGACGGCGGCATTTTTGCCGGCAGCTATGGCGTCGCCGGCGGCGTCGGTTCCGTTGTGCCTGTCGATCTGCATATCCGCGGCTGCCCGCCCAACCCTCGCGATCTGCTGGCCGGCCTTCTCGCGCTCATGCGGCGAAAGCTTCCCAAACCATCCAAAGGATTTAGGGCTGGGCGACCAGCGCCGCGCGCAGAGCCTTGAACAGCTCTTCTTCCTGAACGGGCTTATGCAGCATGCACCGGGCGCCAGCTTGCCGTACGCGTTCCTCAACGCTGGCGTCGCCATGGCCGGTCAGCACGATGGTAGGAATGCGAATGCCACGTGTTCGCAATGTTTCCAGCACTTGAAACCCATCCACTTCAGGCATGCGCAAATCGAGGACCAGACAACCCTTCGCAAGTTCGGATGCCGCGTCCAGGAACGCCTGGCCGGTGGCAAAATCCGCAACTCTGAAGCCCTCGGACTCCAACAGCGCCTGTAGAGATTCACGGACGGCGAAGTCGTCATCGACGAGGTAAACTGTCGAATTCTCCAAGTTATCCAACCGTCTAGCGCTGCGATAAGAAGCTGAAAGGCCACGCGCGGATTCGTCCATACGTAGTTGTACGCATGCGGCAGTTACGGAAGCTTGGATGACCGAACGTCCACCGAGTATTCCGCTGCGGAAGCCCAGAATGATTGGGGTTTTGTATAGGGCGTTGGCGCGTCTTTGTCGCCGTCAGTATAAGAGGGCCGGTCGAGAGACCAGGCTCCGCGCGCCTGCAGGCCGAAGCGTCGCCCCGGTAAAACGGGCCTCCACGCGTCAGACGTAACAATGCTCACCACCTCATAATCGGGATCGAATGCGAAACGCGAAAACGAGGCGCGGTCGGCCGCGGCGGACGGAGAAGCGGCACGAGTCCAACGAGACCGCTGCGCGGGCATTGGATGCCAAGGCCATTGTTTTGGACGGGGCCGGACCGGTGTGGCTGCAGATACGCCGCGCCTTGACCTCGCCGATCATGTCCGGCGCGTGGCCGCCCGGAACGCGCCTGCCCGGCGAACTGGAACTGACGGCGCGATTTGGAACGTCGCGCATGACCGTCAATAAGGCCATCCAGAGCCTTGCCGGCGACGGCTTGGTGCGGCGGCGGCCGAAACTCGGAACGGTCGTCGCCGAACGGGCGCAAGAGCGTCCGGTATTCGAGATATGGCAGATCGCCGACCTCATAGAACGGCAAGGCGGCGCCTATGCATACCAATTGATCGAATGCAGAAAACTGAAAGACGATCCGGAGAAAAGCCTGCTCCTGGGCGTCGGTCCCGGAACGCCGATGTTCTGGATACGATGTCTTCACCTCAGCGACGGCAAGCCGTTTCAGCTGGAGGAGCGCCTGATCAACGTCGAAGCCGCGCCGCAGATCGCCGGTCGCGCATTCCATCGCGTTGGACCGGGTCTGTGGCTTCTGGCGCATGTGCCCTGGACCGATGCGGAGCACAAGATTTCCGCCCGCGAAGCCACGGAGGAAATTGCGGACGCACTAAAGGTGCGCATTAGCGCGGCCTGTCTGGTGGTGGACCGGCGCACCTGGAACAAGGGAACGCCGGTCACCTACGCCCGCCTCTGGCATTCCGGAGCACAGCACAGTCTGTCGGGACATTTCCAGCCGATACGCTGAGCTATGCTGCGAGCGCTTCAAGCGCCGCACGGAGCATTCCGCGCAGCGTTACGCGCAAGGCTATGGCGCGATTGGCGTCGAGCGGCGGACGCTGTGAGTGCCCGAGATAGATCGTCTTCGACATTTCGAGCTGTACCGCGTGAATGCCTTGCGACGGCCGGCCATAGTGCCGCGTGATGTAACCGCCTTTGAAGCGGCCGTTGGTGATCACGCTGTAGGCGCCGGATCTCCGCGCCGCCTGTTCGACCGCCGTTTCGACTCGCGCGGCGGCGGACGCGCCCGCCGCCGTTCCGATGTTCAAGTCCGGCAGCGTGCCCGCGAACAGGTACGGCAGGTTATTCCGGATGGAATGCGCATCCCACAAGAGCACCGCTCTATGCACGGCGCGCTGCCGTTCAAGCTCCGCCGCCAGCGCGTCGTGATAAGGCTTCCAGTAAAATTGGATGCGTGCCGCGCGTTCGTCGTCGTCCGGCTCCATTCCCGGCCGATAAAGCGCACGGCCGAAAAAATCCATCACCGGCATGATGCCGGTTGTATTTTGACCCGGATACAGCGACGTGTCGTCCGGCGGACGGTTCGGATCGACGACATAACGCGAATAGTTGGCTTCGATCGTCGAGGCGCCGAATTCCTCCGCAAAATCGTAAAGTTCGGGCAGGATGAAATCGGTGTCGTCAAGCGTCAACGCTTCGTCTGTCAGCCGCGGCCGCAGCGCATCCGGCAACGCCTCGCCGGAGTGCGGAAAACTGATTAGCAGCGGCGCCTTGCCTTGTTTCAGGCGGAAGATTTCCGTCATGACAGGACATTCCCTACCAGTTCTCGAAATCCGCCTTCCTGTACCACCCGGCACATCGCCTCGATATCCGGCGCAAAGGCGCGGTCGCGCTCATAGCGCGGCACAGCCTTGCGGATCGTCGCCATCGCTCGCGCCAGCGCCGGGGATGTCTTCAGCGGGCCGCGAAACTCTACGCCTTGCGCGGCCGCCAGCAATTCGACCGCTACGATATTCGCAGTGTTGAACGCCATGTCGTGCAGACGCCGCGCCGCGAAGGTCGCCATGCTGACATGGTCCTCCTGGTTGGCGGAAGTCGGCATGCTGTCCACGCTGGCGGGATGGGCGAGTGACTTGTTCTCCGACGCCAACGCCGCCGCCGTCACCTGCGCGATCATAAAGCCGGAATTGACGCCGCCGTTCTCCACCAGGAACGCCGGAAGCCGGCTCATCCCCGGATCGATCAGCATGGCGATCCGCCGCTCCGCCATCGCGCCGACTTCTGCGATCGCCAGCGCCAGCACATCGGCCGCCATCGCCACCGGCTCGGCGTGGAAGTTGCCGCCAGACAATGCCTCGCCCGTTTCCGGGAAGATCAGCGGATTGTCGGTGACGGCGCTCGCCTCGATTATCAACGTCCGTGCCGACTGCTGCATGAGGTCGAAACAAGCCCCCATCACCTGCGGCTGGCAACGCAAGCAATACGGATCCTGCACCCTGTCGCAATCGGCGTGCGCTGCGCGGATCTCGCTTCCCTGCAGCAGTTGCCGGTAGATCTTCGCGACTTCGATCTGTCCCGCCTGACCGCGCGCTTCGTGAATACGCGGATCGAACGGCACATCGCTGCCCATCGCGGCATCGACCGATAACGCGCCCGCAACCACCGCCGCGGCAAACACGTTCTCTAGTGCAAACAGCGAATCCAGCGCCAGCGCGGTGGAAACCTGCGTGCCGTTAAGCAGCGCCAAAGCTTCTTTCGGATGAAAGACGATCGGCTCCAGGCCCGCCGCTTTCATCGCCTCGCGGCCCGACAGCACTTGCCCCCGGCGCCGCGCCTGCCCCTCGCCCATCAACACGGCGCTGAGATGCGCCAACGGTGCCAGATCGCCGGACGCGCCGACCGACCCTTTCTCCGGCACCATCGGATAGACCTCGTGTTCCAGGAGTGCGGCCAGCGCGTCGACGACATCGGTACGCGTGCCGGAATAGCCGCGGGTCAACCCGACGATCTTGAGCAGCATAATCTGCCGCACGACGGCATCCGGCAGCGGCGCACCCACGCCCGCCGCATGCGACAGCACCAGATTGCGCTGCAGATGCTCCAGCTCGCCGCGCGGAATCGTGCGCCGCGCCAACAGGCCGAAGCCGGTGTTGATGCCATAAGTCACGCGTCCGCTATCGATGATGGACGCCACCGCCTCCGCAGCTTCCGCAACTTTGGCCCGCACCGTATCCGTCATGTGCACACGCACCGGTTCGTGAGCCGCACGCCGCAGCGTTGCCAGATCGAGCGCTTCGCCTGTGATATCGATATCGAACATCGTCTTCACACCGTTTCCGCGTGGATCATGGGAAGATCGAGGCCTTTCTCCCGCGCACATTGCACCGCTTCGTCGTAGCCGGCGTCCGCATGGCGCATGACGCCGCTCGCCGGATCGTTCCACAGCACGCGCGCTAGCCGCCCCGCCGCCGCCTCCGTGCCGTCGCAGACGATCACCATGCCGGCATGCTGCGAGAATCCCATGCCGACACCGCCGCCGTGATGCAGCGATACCCAGGTGGCGCCGCTCGCCGTGTTCAGCAACGCATTCAGCAGCGGCCAGTCCGAGACCGCATCGGAGCCGTCCTTCATCGCCTCGGTCTCGCGGTTGGGACTTGCGACGGATCCGGAGTCCAGATGATCGCGGCCGATCACCACCGGCGCCTTCAGTGCGCCGCTCGCCACCATCTCGTTGAATCTCAGCCCGATGCGATGGCGGTCGCCCAAACCTACCCAACAGATGCGCGACGGCAATCCCTGGAACTTGATCTTGGCGCGCGCCATATCCAGCCAGTTGTGCAGATGGCGGTCGTCGGGCAGCAATTCCTTCACCGCCGCGTCGGTGCGGTAGATGTCCTCGGGATCGCCCGACAGGGCTACCCAGCGGAACGGGCCCACGCCGCGGCAGAACAGCGGGCGGATATAGGCCGGCACGAAGCCGGAAAATTCGAACGCCTCGGCCAGCCCTTCTTCCTTGGCGATCTGGCGGATATTGTTGCCGTAATCGACCGTCGGCACGCCCGCGCGATGATAATGCAGCATCGCCTCCACATGCGTCACGATGGATGCGCGCGCGGCCTTCTCCACCGCCTTGGGATCGCTTTGCCGCTTGTCCTCCCACTCCGCCACGCTCCAGCCGATGGGCAGATAGCCGTTCACCGGATCATGCGCCGAGGTTTGATCCGTCACCGCATCCGGCCGCACCCCGCGCCGCACCAGTTCCGGCAAGATCTCCGCGGCATTGCCGAGCAGCCCGACGGATTGCGGCGCTCGGCTCGCCGTGGCGCGGGCAATCAGCGATAGCGCTTCGTCGAGCGAGGTCGTCGCCACGTCGAGGTACCCCGTGCGCAGGCGCTTCTCGATGCGCGACTGCTGGCATTCGACCGCCAGCATCGAAGCGCCGGCCATGGTCGCCGCCAGCGGCTGCGCCCCGCCCATGCCGCCGAGCCCCGCCGTCAGTATCCAGCGTCCGGCGAAATCGCCGCCGTAATGGCGCCGCGCCATCTCGACGAAGGTCTCGTAGGTGCCCTGCACGATCCCCTGGCTGCCGATATAGATCCACGATCCGGCCGTCATCTGGCCGTACATCATCAGGCCTTT
>JAGWVX010000044.1 GCA_018970685.1 Alphaproteobacteria bacterium
GAGGCCGCCTTGTACAGCGTCTCGATCACCAGCGTGGATTTGCCGCCGCCCGAGACGCCGGTGATACAAGTCAGCGTGCCGAGCGGGATTTCGGCGGTGACGTTCTTGAGGTTGTTTCCCTTGGCGCCGACGACCTTCAGCCAGCGATTATGCACGGCCTTGCGCCGCTTGCCGGGAACCGCAATCTGCTCCAAGCCGACGAGATACTTACCGGTCAGGCTCTTGGGGCTGCGCATGATGTCTTCAGGGGTACCTTCGGCGATGATGTGCCCGCCGTGGATGCCGGCACCGGGGCCCATATCGATGACGTGGTCGGCAGTGCGGATGGCCTCCTCGTCATGCTCCACCACGATGACCGTGTTGCCGAGATCGCGCAGGCCTTGCAGCGACTCCAGCAACTTGATGTTGTCGCGCTGGTGTAGACCGATGGAGGGCTCGTCAAGCACATAGAGCACGCCGGTAAGTCCGGAACCGATCTGCGAGGCCAAGCGGATGCGCTGGCTTTCGCCACCGGACAGCGTGCCCGAAGAACGGGCGAGGGTGAGATATTCCAGGCCGACATTGTTGAGGAATTTCAGCCGGGCGCGGATTTCCTTGAGTATCCGCGCGGCAATTTCCTTTTGCTGCTTGGTCAAGTCCTTGTCGAGATCGCGAAACCAAGCATCGGCCAGCTTGATAGATTTTTCGCACACCTCACCGATGTGCAGCCCGCCGATCTTCACCGCCAGCGCTTCCGGCTTCAGCCGGTACCCCTTGCAAACGTCGCAAGGGCTCATGTCCTGGAAGCGCTCGAGTTCTTCGCGGATCCAAGCCGAGTCTGTTTCTTTGTAGCGGCGCTGCATATTGGGGATGACGCCTTCGAAGGTTTTCTTCGTTTCATAGCGGCGCATACCATCGTCGTAGATGAACTTAATCTCGTCGTCGCCCGAGCCGTAGAGGACGATGTCCTTCACCTTCTTGGGCAGGTCTTCCCAGGGTTCGGTGAGCGAGAATTTGTAATGGCGGCCTAGCGCCTCCAGCGTCTGCAGATAGAAGGGTGAGGACGATTTGTGCCACGGCGACAGCGCGCCATTGCGCAGCGTTACCGTCTCATCAGGCACCACCAGCGCCGGATCGAAGTAGAGCTGCGTACCAAGCCCATCGCAGGCGGGGCAGGCGCCGTGCGGATTGTTGAAGGAGAACAGCCGCGGCTCGATCTCCGGGATGGTGAAGCCGGACACCGGGCAGGCGAATTTCGACGACATCAGAAGCTGGCGCGGCTTGCCGTCCTTGTCCTTCTCGTCGGCGAATTCGGCGATGACCAATCCCTCGGAAAGGTTGAGCGCGGTCTCGATGGAGTCGGGCAGGCGGTTGCCGATGTCGGGCTTCACCGCGATGCGGTCCACTACCACTTCGATGTCGTGTTTCAGCTTCTTGTCGAGCGCGGGAACGGCGCCGATCTCGTAGTACTTTCCGTCGACCTTGACGCGCTGGAAACCTTTCTTCTGCAGTTCGGCGAATTCCTTGCGGTATTCGCCCTTGCGGCCGCGCACGATCGGGGCATTGAGGTAAAGCCGCGTGCCGGCCGGCAGCGCCAGGACACGGTCGGCCATCTGGCTGACGGTCTGGCTTTCGATCGGCAGGCCGGTGGCGGGCGAATAAGGCACGCCGACGCGGGCGAACAGCAAGCGCAGATAATCGTAGATCTCGGTGACCGTGCCGACGGTCGAGCGCGGGTTCTTGGAGGTCGTCTTCTGCTCGATGGAAATGGCCGGCGACAGGCCTTCGATGTGATCGACGTCAGGTTTCTGCATCAGTTCCAGGAACTGGCGGGCGTAGGCTGACAGCGACTCCACATAGCGACGCTGACCTTCGGCATAAATCGTGTCGAAGGCGAGCGAGGATTTGCCGGAGCCGGACAAGCCGGTCATTACCGTCAACTTGTCGCGGGGAATTTCGACATCGACGTTCTTGAGGTTATGTTCCCGCGCGCCGCGGATGGAGATGTTCTTCAGCATGTCGTCTTCTTATTCGTCCGGTTGGCGCTCGAAGTGCGCATAGATGAATTTCTGCGTGCCGCCCGAAGGCGTGGTGTGGCTCTCCGCGTCGCTGCGCACCAGCCGGAAGCCGCGGCCAAGGCGATCTGCCAGGGTTGTGGCGCTGTAACGTTGCACCGGAAGCCCACTGCAGCGCTCCGGGCCGTCGAGCGAAAAACAGGACATGATGATCGCCGCGCCGACATCGGTCGCCTTCCCCAGCGCCGCGATGTACCGGTCCTGATCGGCGGGCTCCGTCAGGAAGTGGAACACGGCGCGGTCGTGCCAGATGTTCCATCGCCGTTGCGGCTGCCATGCCGTGATATCCGCAACAATCCATGAGACGCCATCCGCTTTTGCGCCGAGACGGGCTTGCGCCTTGGCGATGGCTGTCGCCGAAACGTCAAGGACCGCGAGATCGCTGTAAGCGTCGGCCAAGAGATCGTCGACCAGACGGGAGGCTCCGCCGCCGACGTCGATGATCGGGGCCGACGGAGAATGCGTCACCGACCGGATCAGAGCCAGGGATCGTTCGGCGCGCTCCTGGAACCAGCTGACGGCGGTTTCGTCCTTCGTGCAATACACCGCGTCCCAGTGTTCGCGCCGACTATTCGGGGATGTAACGTGCTGCATCTCGATACCTTGGCCAAACCTTATTTTGCGCGACCGGAACACGCTCCCACAAGCGCCGGACTCCGATTCCGGTCTTGGAACGAATAAGGAACAATGCTATCTCATGACTCGGTCCTGCTGTCCACAGGGATGGTAGGTCGCATGAGTGGCGCGGGGCGGCAGCCAAGACTAACGTCCGGCCAAGACAGAACGGAGATAAGCATGGCGGGCAGTGTCAACAAGGTGATTTTGGTAGGCAATCTGGGCCGCGACCCGGAAGTCCGGCGCATGACGTCGGGCGATCCCGTGGTCAACCTGTCGGTCGCCACTTCGGAAACCTGGCGCGACAAGGCCTCCGGGGAGCGCAAAGAACGCACCGAATGGCACCGCGTGGTGATCTTCAACGAGAACCTCGCTAAGGTTGCCGAGCAGTACCTGCGCAAGGGCTCCAAGATCTATCTGGAGGGCCAGCTTGCCACCCGCAAATGGACGGACAAGGATGGGGTGGAAAAATACTCGACCGAAGTCGTGTTGAACCGTTTTCGCGGCGAATTGGTGATGCTGGACGCCAAGGGCGAAGGCGGAGGGGGCGCGCGTATTTCCTCGGGTGCGAGCGATGCCCCCGCCAGCTTCGAACGCGGCGATATGGACGACGAAATCCCGTTCTGACGGAAAAGCCTATGCGTTGGTTATATGTCGTGGCGGTGGCGCTAGTCCTGGCGGGGTGCATGCAGCCGTCCGGTGAGCCGGCCAAGGACTTCATCAGCCCGAAGATCGGGGAGGTCTATATCCCGCTAGAAGGCAGCGCCTATCTGGTGCTGGAAGGCGATGCGGCGGCGGTGTCGCTCGGCAATAAGGTCGCGGTCACCAATGCTCACAACGCCAATCTGGTCGATCCCAAAATGGTGATCGGCCAGTCGGCCAACTACGACCTGATGTTCTTCCATACGCCCAAAGCGACGACCGAACTGCCCGAGGCGCCGCCGCGCGTCGGCGAGCGGGTGATCGCTTATGGTCAAGCCGGCGGCGGGACCCTGCGCAAGGCCGAGGGCATGATCACCGACCTGAACGCGCCCGTAAAAGCGCTTTGCGACAAGTGCCAGATACAGTCCGCCTTCACCTTCAAAGGCGATGCCGGACCGGGCTTCAGCGGCGGGCCAGTAATCGACGCCGCCGACGGCCATCTGGTCGGGATCATCTTCGGTTACGTCGATGAACTCGGCGGACCGGCCAATCGGCTGATCTATGCCTATACCATGTCCCGCGTGACCTCGGAGCTGGACACCGTCCAGCGCAAGCTGCCGGTGGATGTGGATTAAGCTCCTTGCAGGTCAGTCGCGACGCACAGATTTGCCTCTGCTTCTGCGCCAGACGTCGCGAATCCCAGCCGCCACGCGCTCGAAAAGTTTGGGCGGCAGGTAGCTGTAATCAATGCGTCCGTTCCGGCCGCGAATAGGCCTGAGATCGAAACCGGGCCAGGCAAATTGGTTGATCTCGTCGAGAACGATCCAGGATTTTTCACTGTCGTAGCCGAGGTGGCGTTTGACAGACTGCGGCAACTCAAGTGCCGGTGTTTCGCTTGAGGGCTGACGATGGGTGATCGGCGAAACGGTTACGACGACCATCTCGTTCTGACGTTCGATCTTGAGTACAATAACACATGGGCGATCTTTGACGCCTTCGGTCTTCTTTTCGCCACGCTCCCGATGCCAAAGATGCGCGTAAGAGATGACCAGGCCCGGTTCCGGAACGGGAAAGGCCATTGCCGCCCCTCTTATTCGTCTTCCAGCAACGCGTTCAGATGATCGTGCGCCGAGTTCATGCGGGTTGCGGCCAACGCATCGACGAAGGACTTGGGCAGGTCAGATACCTTGTAAGCGCGGCGCGCCATCGCTTTCAGCTTCTGATATTCCTCGAACACCATAGCCGACACGAAATAGCCTGTCGTCCGCCCATGGCTGGTGACTGCTACAGGTTCGCGCTGTACCACTTCGCGATATTGACCGAAATTGCGGGCGAATTCGCTGGCGGGAATCTGTTTCATTGCGGCGCCTCAAATTTCACGCAACTTACGTATTTTCCACAAAACCTGCAAGCGCCGGCGGTGTGCCGGGCCGGCTGTCTTTCGATGCTTCTTTCGCTAGCCGAATCGGCTGCCGAAATGCTAGGTAATCGGGCCGTTTTCCACCCCTCCGGACGGCCCTAACAAGGACCTGGATTTGAGCGATACGACTTCGCCTGCGCCACCGCCTTCGGGCTCCAGCGTCAACCCCATCGCCATCGAAGACGAGCTCAAGCGCTCTTACCTCGACTATGCGATGAGCGTGATCGTCTCACGTGCGCTACCAGACGCGCGCGACGGATTGAAGCCGGTGCATCGCCGCATCCTCTATTCGATGCACGAGAACGGCTACGACTGGAACAAGGCCTATCGCAAGTCCGCCCGCGTGGTCGGCGACGTCATCGGCAAGTATCATCCGCACGGCGACCAATCCATCTACGACGCCTTGGTGCGCATGGCGCAGGACTTCTCGATGCGCGCGCCGCTCATCGACGGACAAGGCAATTTCGGCTCCATCGACGGCGATCCGCCGGCGGCCATGCGTTACACCGAAGTGCGCCGCGCCAAGATCGCGCACGCGCTGATCGAGGATATCGACAAGGATACGGTCGAGTTCCAGGACAATTACGACGGCTCGGAAAAGGAGCCGATCGTTCTTCCGTCGCGCTTCCCAAATCTGCTGGTCAACGGCGCTTCGGGCATCGCGGTGGGCATGGCGACCAATGTGCCGCCGCACAATCTGGGCGAGGTAATCGACGCCTGCCTGGTGTATATCGACGACCCTTCGATCAATCTGGAGCGGCTGACCGAAATCGTGCCGGGGCCGGATTTTCCGACCGGAGCGCTGATCATCGGCAAGCAAGCGGCGCGGGGCGCGCTGGCGCGCGGACGCGGCTCGATCCTGATGCGAGCACGCTGCCATGTGGAGGAAATCCGCAAGGATCGTGAAGCCATCATCGTCACCGAGATTCCCTATCAGGTGAACAAAGCACGCATGCAGGAGCGCATCGCCGAGTTGGTGCGCGACAAGCGCATCGAGGGGATCGCCGACATCCGCGACGAAAGCGACCGTCACGGAATGCGCGTGGTGATCGAACTCAGGCGCGACGCATCGTCCGACGTTGTGCTGAACCAGCTCTACCGCTTCTCGGAACTGCAAACGAGCTTCGGCGTCAACATGCTGGCCCTGACCGACGGCCGGCCGATGCTGATGAACCTGAAGGACCTGATCGGCAGCTTCGTTCTGTTCCGCGAGGAAGTCGTCACGCGGCGCACGCGTTTTGAACTCGCCAAGGCGCGCGACCGCGCCCACATCTTGGCGGGTTTGGCCGTGGCCGTGGCCAATATCGACGAGGTGATTGCGCTCATTCGCGCGGCACCAGACGCCAACACGGCGCGCGAGCAATTGATGGCGCGCGCATGGTCGGCCAAGGATGTCGGGCCGCTGGTGGCGCTGATCGCCGACCCGCGCAATTCCATCGCCGACGACGGCACGATCAGGCTCTCCGAAGAACAGGCCAAGGCGATCCTCGATCTGCGCCTGCAGCGGCTGACGGCGCTGGGCCGCGACGAAATCGGCGACGAGGTGAAAAAGCTCGGCGAGGCGATCAAGGACTATCTCGATATCCTGAGTTCACGGCCTCGCGTACTCGGCATCGTCAAGGACGAGCTGCATACAGTGAAGGCGGAGTTTGCCACGCCGCGGCTAACCGAACTCGTGGATGCCGATATCGAGATCGAAGACGAAGCGCTGATCGAACGCGAGGACGTGGCGATCACCGTCACCCATGCAGGCTATATCAAGCGCACGCCGCTTGCCGAATACCGCGTGCAGGGCCGCGGCGGCAAAGGCCGCACCGGCATGGCGACGCGCGAAGAGGATTTCGTCACCAACCTGTTCGTGGCCTCGACACACGCGCCGCTGGTGTTCTTCTCCTCGACCGGCATGGCTTACAAGCTGAAAGTCTGGCGATTGCCCGAGGCGCGCGTGGCGGGCAAGGGCAAGGCCATGGTGAATCTCCTGCCGCTGTCCGACGGCGAGCGCATCGCCACCATCCTGCCGCTGCCGGAAGACGAGGCGCAGTGGGAGAACCTCAACGTCGTCTTCGCCACGAAATCCGGCGACGTGCGGCGCAACGAGCTTTCCGATTTTGCCAACATCAACAAGAGCGGCAAAATCGCGATGAAACTGGAACCCGGCGATGGCATCGTGGGCGTCCAGACCTGCACCGACCAGGACGACGTGTTACTGACGACCAAGCTCGGCAAATGCATCCGCTTCGCGCTGACCGACATACGCGTATTCAAGGGGCGCGATTCGACCGGCGTGCGCGGCGTCAAGCTGGCGCCGGGCGACGAGGTGGTCAGCTTATCCTTGCTGCACCATTCCGACGCCACCACGGCGGAAGCGCGCGCTTATCTGAAACAAGCCGGCGCCGCGCGCCGGGCCGCCACCGGCGAAGAAGAGACCCCCATCGAAGAGACAGACGACGCCGAAGAGAACGGGGAAGAGGCGACGCTGACGCAGGAGCGCTATGCGGCGTTGGGCGCGTGCGAGCAGTTCATCCTGTCGGTCTCGGAGAACGGCTTCGGCAAACGTACCAGCTCCTATGAATGCCGCGTCACCGGCCGCGGCGGCTCGGGCATCGTCGCCATGGGCATGGGCAAGAAGAACAGCGCCATTATCGCCGCCTTCCCGGTCGAAGAATCCGACGACCTGATGCTGATCAGCAATGTCGGCCAGACCATCCGCGTACCGGTCGGCGGCATCAGCGTCCAAGGCCGCTCGGCGCAGGGCGTGGTCGTCTTCCGGTTGGAAGGCGCTGAGCGCGTGGTTTCGGTCGAACGCATCGCGGACGTGTCGGAAGAAGGCGGCTGATCGTGAAAAAGCGCGTGGCCCTCTACCCGGGCACTTTCGATCCCCTGACGCTCGGCCATCTCGACATCATCTCGCGAGCGGTCAAGTTGGTGGATCATCTGGTGATCGGCGTGGCGACCAACCCGTCGAAATCGCCGCTGTTCACGCTCAAGGAGCGTGTGGCGATGATCCGCCACGAAACCAAGCCGCTCGAGGGCGACGGGCGCGCCACGATTTCCGTGCAGGCCTTCGACCACCTGCTGATCGAATTTGCCGAGAAGGTGGGTGCTGGCATGATTGTGCGCGGCCTGCGCGCCGTGTCGGATTTCGAATACGAATTCCAGATGGTAGGCATGAACCAGCGGCTTAACGCCGATATCGAGACGGTGTTTCTGATGGCCGACCCGCGCCATCAGGCCATCGCCTCGCGGCTGGTAAAGGAAATTGCCATGCTGGGCGGCGACGTGACGCCGTTCACCAGTCCGCATGTTGCAAAATTGCTGGTCACACGCTGCAAGAAATTGGGAAAAAGAAAATGAGTCGCGATCCTAACAATACCGTGATTATGGAGCTGAAGACCGGAGCCGTGGCGATCACCCTGCGGCCCGATCTTGCGCCCAAGCATGTCGAGCGCATCAAGACGCTGGCCGCACAAGGCTTCTATGACGGGGTGGTGTTCCACCGCGTCATTCCGGGTTTCATGGCGCAAACGGGCGATCCGACCGGTACCGGCTCGGGCGGTTCGGAGTTGCCTGACCTCAAGGCGGAATTCTCCGCGGAGAAGCATGGGCGCGGAACTGTTTCGATGGCGCGCACCAGCAATCCGAACAGCGCCAACAGCCAGTTCTTCATTTGCTTCGAAGATGCGCCCTGGTTGGACCGGCAATATACGGTGTGGGGCCAAGTGGTGGATGGCATGGAACATGTCGACGCCATCAAGAAAGGCGGCGAGCACAACAACGGGGCGATCTCCGGCGCGCCGGATAAGATCTTGAAAATGCGCCTGGAGGCCGATGCCGCCTCTTAACCGCAAGCGGACTTGACGCCTATCGCGGGATACTCATGACCGGCGGTCCAAAACGCACTGCGGCGCTCGAAGAGGCATTGCAGCGCCTTTGTGCGCGGCTGGAGGTTGAGCCCGAGGCCATCGACGCCCTTTTCGGCAAGGCGCAATTGCTGGCGCTGCTCGGACAGGACGAGAAGGCCAAGGAAGCCTTCTTGTCTGTTTTGCAGCTTGAGCCGACGCATCTGGGCGCGCTCACCGACCTTGGCGGATTGTCGCTCGCTACCGGTTATCGTTCGGCGGCGTTGACCCTTTACCGCCAGGCTGCCGTATGCCATCCGCAGAGCCCGACGGTTTTGGTCAATCTGGCTAATTTGCTGTCGGAGGAAAACGATCTGACAGAGGCTCGCAGATGCTACGAGGCGGCGTTGCAGCTCGATCCCGGCTTAGCTTTTGCCCATCAGGGACTGGCGGCGGTGTTGGCCAGACTGGGCGAGCACGCGGCGGCGGACGAACACCGGCGAATGGGGTATGCGGGGCACAGCATGGTCGCCCGCCCCTTTCGCGGCAAAGGCGACGCGGTTTCCGTGCTGCTGACTGTCTCCGCGCTAGGCGGAAACATTCCGACGGAACTTCTGCTCGACGGACAGCTCTTCGCGGTAACGGCGCTTTACGCGGAATATCACGATCCGGCATTGGCTTTGCCGCCCCATGACGTTGTCTTCAATGCGGTGGGGGACGCCGATCTGTGCCATGCGGCCTTGGCCGAAATTCCTCATATCCTGGCGCGAACCAAGGCGCCGGCGATCAATCCGCCTGAACGCATTCTGCCGACAGGACGCAGCGCCAATGCGCAGCGCCTGGCCGATGTCGAGGGCGTCGTCGTTCCGCGAACGGTTTTGCTTTCGCGTGCGGCATTGGAGCGGCCGGACGCTGCCGAATGCCTCCATAAGCAAGGGTTTGCGTTTCCCGTACTGCTACGCGCGCCCGGGTTCCATACCGGTCAGCATTTCTTGCGCGCCGAAAGCCCTAACGATTTGGCGGGCGCGGTGGCGCAAGTGCCGGGCAGTCAGCTCTTTGTCATTCAATATCTCGATGCCAGGGGACACGATGGCCTGGTACGCAAATACCGCGTCATGAGCGTCGATGGCGGGCTGTATCCGCTGCATCTGGCTATATCTCGTGACTGGAAGGTGCATTACTTCACCTCGGATATGGCGGCGGACGCCGCCTTCCGGAGGGAGGAGGCGGCATTTCTCGCGGATATGCCGGCGGTTCTAGGCCCGGGTCCTATGCGAAGCCTGACGCGGCTGCGCGACGCCTTACGGTTGGACTATGGCGGCATCGACTTTGGAGTGTCTGCGAAGGGCAACCTTCTGTTGTTCGAAGCCAACGCCACGATGGTGATCGCCTTGCCGCCGCCTGAACCGATCTGGGACTATCGGCGTAAAGCGGCCGCGCAAGCGCTTGAAGCCGCCCGACAGATGGTTTTTGCGCGGGCTGGGACGTCTGCCGGGTCATAATGCCACCCGCGACCGCGTCGGATTTACGCGATGTCTAGGATTTCGCACTAAGGCTCAATGGTTTGCGAACCGAGGACGGCGCCATGTTGACAAGACGGTCTTTGCTAAGCGGCGCAGCGGCCGGCGTCCTGACGCCCAAGACCAAAGCCGCCGTCGAGGACCTACCGCTGCGGCAACGTGCGGCGAAGAGCGGACGGTCCTATGGCTGTGCCGCCGGGTCCTATCAGCTACGGGACGCGGACTTCGCGCCCGTCTTGGCACGCGAAGCCGGTGTGTTGGTTCCCGAATACGAACTGAAGCGGCTGATCGTTGAGCCGACCCCAGGGCATTTTGACTTCTCCGGCGCGGATGTGCTGATAGCCTTCGCGGCGGCGCACGGCATGACGATGCGCGGCCATACGCTGGTCTGGTACGCCGCCAATCCGGATTGGCTGGAAGCGGCGGTTCTCGCGGCACCCGATGAGGATATCTTGACGGGTTATGTCACGGGCATGGTCCAGCGTTACCGCGGCCGTATCCAGTCCTGGGACATCGTCAACGAAGCGATCCAGCCCGACGATGGGCGGCCCGACGGGCTACGCGATTGCTTCTGGCTGAAGCGTTACGGCCCGAGCTATATCGACCACGCTTATTTTGCGGCAAGGCAAGCCGATCTCACCGCGCAGCTCGTCTATAATGACTGGGGTTGCGAGGGTGGCGAGGCCTGGAACGACCGCTTTCGTGCGACGACGCTGAAATTTCTCGAAGGCGCGCTGGCGCGCAAAGTGCCGATCGATGCCTTGGGCCTGCAGGGCCATCTGGCGGCGTTCCACGGCAGCGTCAATCAGAGGAAACTGCGTGCCTTCCTGGACGAGGTCCGCGCCATGGGACTCAAAATTCTTGTGACGGAACACGATGTCGACGACAGCGGCGGCCCATCCGACATTGCCGTGCGCGATCGCGCCGTGGCCGACGCCAGCGCCCGCTTCTTCGACGTGGTTCTGGACAATACGGCAGCGACGGATGTGCTGACCTGGGGTCTGACCGACCGCTATCTCAAGGCGCCGGGCGGGCTCAGGTCGATGTTGTCGGGCTATACGCCGCGGAAATTGCCGCTTGACGCGAACCTCAAGCGCAAACCCATGTGGTATGCCATGTCGCAGGCCTTGGCCGCCGAGCACGGAATTCGGTAAGGGCAGGGCTGCTGACGCAATCGGCAACATATTGTGTCCACTGGCGCGTTGTCCGCCCGGGCAGCGACGCCTAAAACGCCGGGGCTTTATTTGCCGGAGTAACGCCATGGCCGCACCCATTGCCTTTATCGACCTTCAGGCTCAACGCCGCCGTTTGGGCGAGCCTCTGAACAGAGCGATCGCTGCGGCCGTGGAAGGCGGGCAGTGGATCCTAGGCCCTCAGGTGCGCGAACTGGAAGAGCGGCTGGCCGAGTTCTGCGGCGTCAAACATGTCGTCGCTTGCGCCAACGGCACGGACGCGCTGGTCCTGCCGCTGATGGCCTGGGGTGTCGGGCCAGGCGATGCGGTGTTCGTTCCCACCTTCACCTTTGCCGCATCGGCGGAAGTCGTGGCACTGGTCGGCGCGACGCCGGTCTTCGTCGATGTCTTCGAAGACACCTACAACATGGACCCGGCGAGCTTGGAAGCCGCGATCGCCCTGGTGAAACGCGAAGGCAAGCTCAAAGCGCGGGCAATCATGCCGGTGGACCTCTTCGGCCAGCCGGCGGATTACCGCACCGTCGAGCCCATCGCCGAGCGCGAAGGCCTGAAGCTCTTATGCGATACCGCGCAAGGCTTCGGCGCGCGCTTCGGCGGACGCGTGACGGGCAATATCGGCGATGCGGCATCGACCAGTTTCTTTCCCGCCAAGCCGCTCGGCTGCTACGGCGACGGCGGCGCGGTGCTGACCGATGACGACTGGCTGGCCGAGCGGATC
>JAGWVX010000460.1 GCA_018970685.1 Alphaproteobacteria bacterium
GTGCGCATGGGCGCCTCCGAAGCAATGCCGCGTTGATAGCAAGGGACGGCGTAGGGCGAAAGCCAAGGCTTCAGCCGTCGGCCGGCATGTGAAAGGCCTCGGTGACGGGCTGCTCGCCCGCCGTGCCTATGACGGTCAGCATGCCCTTGGCGGCATTCGCAACCATAGCCAAGCGAGTGTTAATATTGGCGATAGGCGGCCGAAACCAGGAGAAATCCGCAGCGGCACCGAGATGCTGGGCGCAAGCCAGCCTTCCGCGACTGTCGATCGGCCGAGCCCGCCAACCATGCCCCCTATGGTTGAGGTGGGACTCGAAATGGTTGGTCGCACAGACAGGCAGCTCGTTCGCTTCGCGCGGCGCAAAAGCATCCTCTGTGCGCTCGATGACGCAAGCTTCATCGCGGTGAACGCCCGAGAGGATAAAGATCGCCGGGACGGCGACGGGCACGTGGCACAGCATCTCTTTTGCCGCCGTGAAGTCCTCTGCCGTCTCGAACACCCGGCGCAGCAGATGCGAGGGCGGTAGAGCCAAGGTGCGCCTTACCGTCATGCGGCCGACCGCCCAGTCGCCGACGAAGCCTATGCCCCGGCGCCGCATCGGCGCTTGATTGATCGCGGCGGCAAACCTGCCCGGCGCACTCGCCTGCAGCACGCCGCTGAACCCCGGCCAGGTGACGTTGTAGAAGTCGCCGGCCGGCCCCTTCTGATGGGCCACGACGATATTTTCGCCAAGCGACGGGAACGGCCAGTCGAGCACACGCCGGAGGACCGGTCCGTCTGCGGTGCGCCATACGCCGCTGGTGCAACCCCACTCGAAGCAAAGATTCAGTATATAGACGCCCGAAATGCCGAGCGCCTCCGCAATGCAAGATATCTCCATCAGATAAGGATTGTGCGCCTTTTCCAGCCAGCGGCGCGAGGCACGGTCGCCGAAGGGCATCAATAGCGTACTTGCCGCGCGCGAAGTGTCGCCAAAAGTCCCGCGGGCGGCCTCCACCAGCGCATGCGCCTTTCGCCGGTGAAGAAAGAGCAGCTCCAACGGCGTGTATCCGCGAATATCCGCGTACGGTATCTTGACCAGGGTCGGCATTGGGCGTTTTGCAGACCGCGTTTCGCTTCCTATATTGAGGGTATCATGTCCGAAGCCAAATGGCGCTCTACCACTATCCTCTCCGTCCGCAAGAACGGTTCCGTCATCGTGGCCGGAGACGGCCAAGTGACGCTGGGTAATACCGTGATGAAGTCGAATGCCCGCAAAGTCCGCCGTTTGGGCAGAGGAGACGTAATCGCAGGTTTTGCCGGCGCCACCGCCGACGCCTTTGCCTTGTTCGAGCGTTTGGAAGCGAAACTCGACCAGCATCCCGGCAATCTGGCCCGGGCTTGCGTGGAACTTGCCAAGGATTGGCGCACCGATCGCTATCTGCGCCGTCTTGAAGCCATGATGGCGGTGGCCGACGCTACGGCCTCGCTGATTCTGTCCGGCACCGGCGACGTGGTCGAGCCGGAAGATGGATTGATCGGCATCGGTTCCGGCGGGCCCTATGCCCTGGCTGCGGCGCGCGCTCTGATGGCCTTCGATCTACCGGCCGAGGACATGGCGCGGCGGGCGATGAAAATTGCCGCCGATATCTGCATCTACACCAACGAAAACATCGTCGTCGAAAGTCTGTCCGCTACATGAGTTCCGCCTTTACGCCCCGCGAAATCGTTTCTGAGCTTGATCGCTATATCGTCGGCCAGGACGATGCCAAACGTGCCGTTGCCATCGCGCTGCGCAACCGTTGGCGTCGGCAGCAACTTCCGCTCAATCTGCGCGAAGAGGTCCTGCCGAAGAACATCTTGATGATCGGACCGACCGGCGTCGGCAAGACGGAAATTTCGCGACGGCTGGCCAAGCTCGCTCAGGCGCCGTTTTTGAAGGTGGAGGCGACCAAATTCACCGAAGTGGGCTATGTCGGGCGCGACGTCGAGCAGATCGTGCGCGACCTTCTCGAAGTCGCGATCGCCCAAGTCCGCGAACGCAAACGCCGCGACGTCGAGGCACAAGCAGAAGCGAATGCCGAAAATCGCGTGCTCGACGCGCTGGTGGGAAGTTCGTCCGGCGCGACGCGCGAATCCTTCCGCAAGTCCCTGCGGGCCGGCGAACTCAACGACAAGCAGATCGAGATCGAGATGAAGGATGCCGGCGGCATGCCCGCGTTCGAGATTCCCGGCATGCCGAATGCGCAGATTTCCATGGTCAATCTCGGCGACATCTTCGGCAAGGCGTTTG
>JAGWVX010000045.1 GCA_018970685.1 Alphaproteobacteria bacterium
CCGGCGAGGCGAAAAAGATGCTTCCGTCGGGCTCGTGGAGGATCACGATGTCCGAGGTTTCCTCGGCCATCAGGCGGAAGGCGCGATTCGCCTTTTCGCATTCCTTGTTCGTTACGTCCTGGTGGTCTTCGACCGCCATGATGCCCCTCGCCTGAGCTGAGTTGCCCAATTAGGCACCAGACTACCGGCATCGTGTTAATCAACGCTTTCACTGGAGCCGGCCAAATTGTATGAGTTAATCAGCAGTTAACGACCGCCACCGGCCGCAACGCTTCCTTCAATCTTGCGCCCCGGCGCGTTTGGCGAAATGCCAGGCGCGTTCGGCGAGCGGGCGCACGGCGGCGGCGTTCCGCGCGGCGTTTGCGTTGGCCGCCGTCCCGTCGCGGACGCGCCCGACGATGCCCTGAAGAATGCCCGCCAGCCTGAAGAAATTGTAAGCGGCGTAATAATTCATTTCCGGCAGGCTTTCGCGGCCGGTGCGGCGGCAATAGGCGGCGATATATTCGTCGGCGTCGGGAATGCCGAGAGCAGAAAGGTCCTGATCGAGCAGCGAGCCGGCGCTCAACGCGTCCAGGACCGGCATCTGCCATTGCATCAGATGATAGGCGAAGTCGGCCAGCGGATCGCCGATGGTCGACAATTCCCAGTCCAGCACGGCGAGCACGCGCGGCTCCGAGGGATGCAGGATCAGATTGTCGATCCGGAAATCGCCATGCACGATGGAAATCCGCTCGTCTTGCGGTACGCGGCCTGGAAGCCAGGCGATCAGCTTGTCCATCTCCGCGATGGTTTCGGTTTCCGACGCTTGGTACTGCTTGCTCCAGCGTGCGATCTGCCGCGCGATATAATTGCCGGCTTTTCCGTAATCGCCGAGGCCTATTGCCGGATAGTCGATGCCGTGCAGGCGCGCCAGCGTCTCGTTCATCGCGTCGTAGATCGCGCGGCGCTCGGCTCGCGCGACGTCGGGCAGCGCGCCGTCCCAGAAGATACGGCCCTCCACGCACTCCATGACGTAGAACATCGTGCCGATCACGCCATCGTCTTCGCACAGCAGATAGGGGCGCGCGACGGGAAAGCCGGTGGGGTGCAACGCCGAGATAATCCGGAATTCGCGATCCACCGCATGCGCGCTCGGCAGCAATTTCCCCGGCGGCTTGCGCCGGAGAACGTATTTCCGGTTCGGCGTGATCAATTGATAGGTCGGGTTCGATTGGCCGCCCTTGAACTGGCGCACCTCGAGCGGCCTCGTAAATCCGTCGATGTGCCCGGCGAGATAGGCTTCCAGCCGGGCAACGTCGAACGACAGCGTGTCCGCCACGTCTTTGGTTCCGGAGTAACGTTGCTGGCGAGTGGCTTCCGGCACGGCCGGCGATCTCCCTGTTGGCCGGCCGCATTCTTGGCTGCACGCGCATGGACGCACAAGTTCTGCCCTAGCGTAACCTAAGAACGCCGCTATAAAGGGCGCCACGACAACGAATCTCGAATAGGGAGTTCTTTATGCGCCTGACCGCGATAGCGATGCTTGCCGCCGCTTTACTGACCTCGCAGGCTGTCGCCGCCGGCGATCCGCTGAGCACGGAAGCGAATGCGGCATTCCTTGCCGCCAATGCCAAGAAACACGGCGTCGTCGCCGTGCCGGGTATTCAATATGAGGTCCTCAAACACGGCAACGGCGCACAGCCCGGCCGTCACGACTGCGTGACGGTCAATTACAAAGGCTCGCTGATCAACGGGAAAGTCTTTGACGAGACGAAACCGGGTAATCCCGCAACCTTTCCGGCAGGTCTCTTGATCCCAGGCTGGGTGGAAGCGCTGCAGATGATGCATGTCGGCGACAAGTGGCGCCTGGTGATTCCGGCGGGCCTGGCATACGGCAAGGGCGGCGCGGGCAACGGCCTGATCCCGGCCAACCAGACGCTGGTTTTCGAACTTGAGCTTCTGAAAGTCGCTCCCGCGACCGAAGGCAGTTGCGGATAACGGCTACGGCTTGCGCGCCCGGCCGCCGGAATTGCGGCGGGCAAGGCAGACCCAATCCCAGGGTCCCTTGCCGCCGCCCGAGCGCGGCTTGCGCATGCCTTCCTTGCTCCAGGGATAATAAATGCGTGCGATGCGCATGGGCGCGAAGCCGGCGCGCGACAGCGTGGACACGAGCTCGCCGCGTTCGAAGTGCTTTTGAACGGCGTCGTCTCTTTGCACCAGGCCGCCCGCCAGCGCAGCGGGCGTTTCGCGGCCGACCCGCCGCACCATGCGTTCCGATTCGAGCGAAGGAACGACGATCAGCGCATGGCTGCGCGGTTTCGTGACCTGCGCGACCGTCTTCCAGATCGAATTCCGCTTGGCATGACTCGGCGAGGTGATGACGTTCATGCACACCGTCAAGTCGGCGACCGTGCCGATCGCCTTGGCGGAACGCGGGATGTCCATGGTGAGCCATCGCACCCTCGGAACGTCGGTGCAGTTCTTCTTGGCGCGGGCGATGATCCGCGGCGCGAATTCCACCGCCGTGACATCGTGAAAGCGATGATGGAACTTCCGGATGAAGCTCCCGACGCCGCAGCCGAGGTCGACGAGGACGGAGGTTTTCGGCGACAGGGCGACAGCGCGAACGAAACGGCCCAGCTGATCGCGCGTTTCTTCGCGCGCGATATCGCACACTTCCGTTTCGAAGGTGTCCGCAAGTTGATTCCACTGCGCACGATTCATCGATCGCCGATTCACGAATCATTGACGACACGAAAGTGTAACAACAATTCCCGCGCCGGATCGCAATTTATCCGCGCGCGATCGCACGCCAGCCGATATCGCGACGGCAAAATCCCTGCGGCCAATCGACGACGTCGACGGCAGCATAGGCGCGTTGACGAGCTTCCGCCACCGTCGTGCCGGTTGCAGTGACGTTCAACACACGTCCTCCGGCAGCGAGAAGCTTTCCGTCGCGCCGCGTTGTGCCCGCCTGGAAGATTTGCACGCCGTTTTTCTTCGCGGCTTCATCCAGCCCTCGAATCTCGGAACCTTTTTCGTATTCTCCGGGATATCCCTTTGCCGCCATCACCACGGTCAACGCGGCATCGTCGTGCCAGCGCAGATCGATGGCGCCGAGCATGCCATCGCGCGCCGCCAACAGCGCCGTCGCCAGATCCGATTTCAAACGCATCGCCAGCACCTGGCATTCCGGATCGCCGAAGCGGCAATTGTATTCGATCAGTTTCGGTTCGCCGTTCTTGATCATCAATCCGGCGTAAAGAACGCCCATATAAGGCGTGCCGCGCTCCGCCATCGCCGCAACGGTGGGCATGAGGATGCGCGACATCGTCTTTTCGGCGACCGCGTCGGTCAGCACCGGCGCGGGACTGTAGGCGCCCATGCCGCCGGTATTCGGTCCCTGATCGCCGTCGAAAGCGCGCTTGTGATCCTGCGCACCGATCATCGGCAGCACGTGCTTGCCGTCCGTCAGCGCGAAGAAACTCGCTTCCTCGCCGTCGAGAAATTCTTCCACGACGACCTCCGCGCCGGCCGTGCCGAACGCGCCGTCGAACATGGAGTCGACGGCCTTGTGCGCGTCGGCGCGCGTTTCCGCGATGATGACGCCTTTGCCGGCGGCGAGCCCGTCGGCTTTGATGACGACGGGCAAGGGCAGCGTGTCGGAAAAGAACTTCGCGCGCGCCGAGTCGCGAAAGCGGCGATAGGCGGCGGTCGGAATATCGTGTTCCGCGCACAAATCTTTCATGAAGCCCTTGGAGCCCTCCAGCATGGCGCCTTTGGCGCTGGGACCGAGCGCTTTGATGCCGGCGGCTTCGAGACGGTCGGCCAAGCCGGCGACGAGTGGAGCCTCCGGTCCGATCACGACGAAGGCGACTTTTTTCTCCTTGGCGAAAGCGACTAGCCCGTCAAGATCGCCGGCGGCGATGGCGACGCACTCCGCCACGGCGGCGATGCCCGGGTTGCCGGGCGCGCAGTAAAGTTTGGAAATGATGGGGCTCGCGGACAGCGACCACGCCAAGGCGTGCTCGCGGCCCCCCGAACCGATAAGAAGGACGTTCAAAGCCGGGCTCCTTTCAGCCGCCCGAACCCTTCCCCAACAGGGGGGTGGATTCAAGCGCCGTTCCTATATCATCTGTGAATCATGTCCGACCGAGCCAATTTGCCGGAATTCAGCGTCGCGGAACTCTCCGCCGCCCTGAAGCGCACCGTCGAGGATGCGTTCCCCTATGTACGCGTCAGAGGCGAAATCAGCGGGTTGAAATTCCATTCCTCCGGCCACGTCTATTTCGATCTGAAAGACGACAAAGCCGTTCTCAACGCGGTGATCTGGAAGGGTACGGCCAGGAGCCTGAAGGTTCGTCCCGAAGCGGGACTCGAAGTGGTGTGCATCGGGCGCATCTCCACCTATGCCGGTTCGTCGCGCTACCAGCTGATCGTCGAGCAGGTGGAACTCGCCGGCCTCGGCGCGCTGATGGCGATGCTGGAGGAGCGCAAGAAGAAGCTGGCGGCGGAAGGGCTGTTCGCGGCCGACCGCAAAAAGCCGTTGCCGTTCCTGCCGGACGTGATCGGCGTCGTCACCTCGCCGACGGGCGCCGTCATTCGCGACATCATGCACCGGCTCGATGCGCGATTCCCGCGGCGCGTATTGCTCTGGCCGGTAGCCGTGCAAGGCGAACGCGCCGCCGGCGAAGTCGCCGCCGCCATTCGAGGTTTCGCCAAATTTCCGCAAGCGGGCTTGCCGCGCCCGGATGTGCTGATCGTGGCGCGCGGCGGCGGCTCGGTCGAAGACCTGATGGCGTTCAACGAGGAAGCCGTCGTGCGCGCCGTGGCGGATTGCGATATTCCCGTCATCTCGGCGGTGGGGCACGAGACCGACACCACGCTGATCGATTTCGCCGCCGATATGCGCGCGCCGACGCCCACGGCGGCGGCCGAGCTGGCCGTGCCCGTCCGTACCGAACTTCTCGCTCAGACGCTGGATTTCGCGCGCCGTCTGCTGCGCGCTTTTGCCAGAGGGATGGATGACCGCCGCCGGGCGATCCGGCAAATAGCGCGGGTGCTGCCGCGCCCCGATCAGCTTTTCGCCCAACCGCGCCAGCGCTTCGATATGGCGGCCGAGCGGCTGGCGCGCGCGCTGCGGCGCAATCTCGACCAGCATCGGCACGGCTTTATCGAGGCGGCGTCGCTTCTGCGGCCGGCCGGCCTCAAGAACCGTTTGGCGCTCGGCTCCGAGCGGACGCGGGCGCTTGCGCAGAGGCTCGAGCGCAGCCATCGCGCGCGGCTGACGGAGCTCAAGGCCAAGCTGGAAGGGTTTTCGCGTCTGCTGGACGGCGTCAGCCATTACGCCGTTCTGGCCCGCGGCTTTGCCTTGGTGCGCGGCGCCGACGGCGCCTTGCGCGCCAGCGCCGCGGCCGTGACGTCCGGGGAACGTTTGTCCTTGACCTTTGGGGACGGGACGGTGTCCGCGGTGGCGGCCGGACATGCCGCCGCGCCGAAGCCGCGATCGCACGGCAGAAAACCCGGCGGCGGGCAGGGTGATTTGTTTTGATGGAATTGAGCGCACGGGTCGCGTAGAACTCGCGCCAAGTGGAGGCGGCCGAGGCAAAACGAAATGAACAAAATGGAACGCGATCTGAGGCCTGAGGGATTGGCGGAACTGGAATATCTCGACGGCGAGTACCGCGTCGTGAAAGCGGGTTCCTTTGTCGTCTGCGCGGTCTCCGGCGTGAACATTCCGCTCGAAGCGCTCCGCTATTGGAGTGTCGATCTGCAAGAAGCCTATGCGACGCCGGCCGCTGCTCTTCAGCGCCTCCAGGAGGCGGGAAAGACGCCATGAGGATCGCCCGGCGCGAATTTCTCGCCGCCGGCGTCGCGGCCGTTCTGACGCCGAACTTGGCGCGCGCAGATGGCGGCACGCGTCTGTCGTTCCGCGGTTCCACCGAGCAAGGCGGTCTGGTGATCGGCAAGGCGGCGCCCGGCGCAAAGATCAGCGTTGACGGCGCGTCTCTTCTGGTTTCACCGCAGGGGGATTTTGCATTCGGGTTCTCCTACGACCGCGTGGACGCGGCGCATGTCGTGGCGCAGTTTGCGGACGGCACGAGCGAGGCGCGCGACGTTTCGCCGGTCGTCCGCCAATACGAGACCCAAAGCATCAACGGCTTGCCGGAAAAATTCGTCTCGCCGTCGCCCGAGGAACTTGCCCGAATTCATCGTGAGGCGTCGCTGATCGTCGAGGCGCGGAAGCGCGACACCGACGGCGTCGGCTTCGACGAGCCGCTCGACTGGCCGTTCCCGGGAATTATCACCGGCGTTTACGGCAGCCGGCGCATTCTCGACGGTACGCCGATGGCGCCGCATCTGGGCGTCGACATCGCGGCGCCCGAAGGCACGCCCATCCACGCCGCGGCGGACGCGGCGGTCTCCATCGCCGACGACTATTATCTCGACGGCGGTTTCACGCTGCTGGATCACGGCCACGGCGTATCGACCTGCTATCTCCACCAAAGCAAGCGTTTCGTGAAAGCGGGAGACAAGGTCGCGCGCGGCGACGTCATCGGTTTGGTCGGGCAGACCGGGCGCGCCACGGGCCCCCACACGCATTGGGGGCTGTGCTGGTTTCAGGTCAAGCTCGATCCTTCGCGCTCGACGCTTACGCCCGAGCCGCCCAAGGCCTGACCGTTTCTTTTCTTGCGTTTGTTTCTCGCGTCGCGCGCGCTCGGCCAGCGATGGTGAATCCACAGCCATTGTGCGGGGCGCTCGCGGACCATGGCCTCGATCGTTTCGTTGATCTTGGCCGTCAGCGCCGGAACGTCCCGGTCGTGATCGCCGCTCGGCGCGAATTCGATCGGCGGATGGATCTTCACGCGGAAATGCGCGCCGCTGGTACGTTCCGCCGAGGCGGGCAACAGGATGGCGCCGAGTTTCAGCGCCAGCATGGCGGGCGCCGCCGTGGTCATGGCGCCGCGCCCGAAGAACGGCACCGAGATGCCTTCGCCGGTTTTCTGGTCGACCAGCAGGAAGATCGCCTTGCCGCGCCGGAGCAGCGTAAATATCCGGCGAGTTCCCTGCACGCCTTTGGTGATGTGTTCCTTGGGACCCAGCTTCGCGCGCTGGCGCGTGATCCAGCGATCGACATAAGGATTGTTGGGCGGGCGATAGACCAGGCCGCCGTCGTATCCGAGCAGGCTGGCCGCCACGGGCATCGTTTCCCAATTGGCAAAATGCCCGGAGACGAACATCACGCCTTTGCCGCTGGCGACGGCGGCGTCTCCGATGTCCTTGCCGGCCAATTCGATGCGCGAGCGCGGACCGCCGAGGGACAGCTTATCCAGGTGCGGATACTCCGCGACGACGCGCCCGAGGTTGCCGCACACGTCGCGCACCGTCTTCTCGATCTCGGCAGCGCTCATTTCGGGATAAGCCGCGCGGAGATTGGCGCGCGCCGTGCGGGCGGGAGGCAGGCGGTAGAACACGTGGCGGCCGATGATGCCGCCGACGGCCGATGCCCTGTCGATTCCGAGCAGCTTGAACAGTCCCATGAAGAGAAAGAACGGCACCGCTTCGGCGCCGTAGCGCAGGCGCTGCGCGAAGGTGAGGGGCCGTATCGGAAGTTCCGTCATCCGGCGCTGGCGCTACCGTGGCGCGCAAAGCGTGTCAAGCAGGCGGTCCAATGCGTCCATATTGTCGATGGCCGCACGCACCGGTAGTACGGCAATGCCCTCGCGTTCGACGTCGGGCAGGCGCACATAGTCTTTTTCGGTGGTGATGAGCAGCGCATTGGCCGTCCGCGCCTTGGCTTTGAGTCGGGCGATCTCGGACAGCTTGTAGACGTGATGATCGGCGAATCGCTTGGTGGCGACGATCTCGGCGCCGAAGGCGCGGAGCGATTTGAAGAATTTCTCCGGCCGGCCGATGCCCGCGAAGCCGACGACCCGGCGGCCTTTCAGGTCCGGCACGTCGACATGGGTCATCCGTGCGCGCAGAACGGGCCCTCGATATCCGGCGAGCGGCGGGTCGCCGTCGCCCACGACGACGACGCCGTCGGCGCGCGAGAGCCCTTGGCCTACGAATTCCCGCAGCGGCCCGGCGGGCAGCACGAAGCCGTTGCCGAACTGCTGTTGCGCGTCGACGACAATGAGCGACAAGTCCTTCGCGAGGGTGAAATTCTGGTGCCCGTCGTCCATGACGATGACGTCGGCGCCGTGCGCTTCGGCCAGCGCGGCGCCTTCGCCGCGGTTGCGCGAGACGACGACGGGCGCCGCCGCCGCCAACAGCAGCGGTTCGTCTCCGACGTCCGCGGCGCGGTGTTCCGGCACGACCAGAATCGGACCGTGCAGCTTCCCGCCATAGCCGCGCGACAGAAAGAAAGGCCGGCGCCCGCGCACCATCAGCGCGCGCGCGATCGCAATTGCGATGGGCGTCTTGCCGGTGCCGCCGACGGTCAGATTGCCGACGCAGATGACGGCCGCTTTGGGGCGATAAGGCGCCGCGTGATGCGCTTTCCAGGCGACGCTGGCGCTATAGGCCCAGCCGAGCGGCGCCAAGGCCGCGACCGCGAGGCGCGACCAGCCGTCTTGTTGGTGCCAGAACTCAGGCGCGTGCATCGGCCAACAGCTTCTCTACGACATCGATGGTCTTCTCGACCGCTCCGCTCAAACCTCTTGCAGCGGCCGCAGCGGCCTGCCCCATGGCCTCCGCGCTTGCCGGGTTCGCCAGCAGGCCCTCCGCCAGCGAAGCAATTTCGCCGGCCGTGTTCGCGAGGCCGGCGCCTTGTGCGGCGAAGATCGTTTCGTAGGCGCTCGTGAAATTGAAGGTATGCGGACCGGCAAGTACGGCGCAACAGAGCTTTGCGGGCTCCAGCGGGTTCTGGCCGCCGTGCCGGATCAGGCTGCCGCCGACAAACGCGATGCGGGCCAGGCGATAAAACAAGCCGAGCTCGCCCATCGTGTCGGCGATGTACACCGCGGTGTCCGCGGCGGGATTTCCGCCGGACGAACGCAGCCGCCAATTGCGCGCGCCGCACAACATGGCGATATCGCTGCCGCGCGACGGATGGCGCGGCACGATGACGGTTAGAAGCTCGGGAAACGTCCGGCGCAGCATATCGTGCGCCGGCAGGATCGTTTCTTCTTCGCCGGGGTGCGTCTGTGCGGCTAAGAGCAACGGGCGACCGCCGATCGCCCGGCGCAATGCGTCGAGCGTTTCGGTATCCGCAGGCAGCGCCGGCGCGTCCGCTTTCAAGCTTCCTATGACGCGGACGTCCCGCGCGCCGAGGGCGCGAAACCGCCCGGCGATTTCGTCGTCCTGGGCCAGGCAGGATTCAAAAGCCGAGAGCAAAGCGTTCGCCGTGGCCGGCGCCATGCGCCAGCTCTCGAAGGAGCGCTGGGACATCCGCGCATTGATGAGCGCCAGTCGGACGCCGCGCTCCTTCGCGCCCAGAACCAGGTTCGGCCAGAGGTCGGAATCGACGAAAAGGCCGACTTGCGGTTTCCAATGATCGAGGAAGCGCGCCGTCGCGTCGGGCGTGTCGACCGGAACGAATTGGTGAATGGCGCGCGCGGGCAGCCGCTCGCTCATGACTTTGGCCGAGGTCACCGTGCCGCTCGTAACCAGGACGTTGGCGCATTGGCGCGCGAACATGGCGTCGATCAGCGGCAGCGCGGCGACGCACTCTCCGACGCTGGCGCCGTGGACCCAGACAAGCGGACCGTCCGGCCTGGGTTGCGATGCGATGCCCAGCCGTTCGTCGGTGCGTTCGCTATGCTCCTTGCCGCGGAGAATCCGGCGCCGCAGCAAGAGCGGCGCCGCCGGAGCGAGCACCGCCGTCGCCAATCGATATGCCGTCAATCCGAACGGAGCGTTGGTCATGATCTATGTCCGCTCCGCCGTCGCACGCTTCGCCGCGCCTTCGTCGTCAAGGTCGTGCTGCCGGTAGAGCCGCGCGTAAAGGCCGCCGTGCGCCATCAGCTCGGCGTGCGTGCCGGACTCCGCGACCCGGCCGCGGTCGAGCACATGGATGCAGTCGGCGTCGGCAACCGTCGTCAAGCGGTGCGCGATGACGATCGTGGTGCGGTTCTTCATCAAACGCGTCAGCGCTTCCTGCACGTGCCGCTCGCTCTCGGTATCGAGGGCTGACGTCGCCTCGTCCAGCAGCAGGATCGGCGCGTCGCGCAGCATGGCGCGGGCAATGGCGATGCGCTGGCGCTGGCCGCCGGAGAGCTTCAAGCCGCCTTCGCCGACGCGCGTATCGTAGCCCTTGGGAAGCTGCGCGATGAATTCGTGCGCCGCTGCGTCTTTTGCGGCGCGTTCGATATCCGCGCGCGCGGCGCGGGCGCGGCCCAGGGCGATATTGTCGGCGACGCTTTCGTCGAACAGGATCGGTTCCTGCGTCACCAAAGCGATGTTCCGGCGCAGGGATTGCAGCGTCACCGAACGGATGTCGCGCCCGTCGATTTCGATCGTTCCGCTGTCGACATCGTAGAAGCGCAGCAGAAGGTTGAAGATCGTCGTCTTGCCGGCGCCGGACGGCCCCACCAGTGCGATCTTTTTGCCGGGCGCGATGTCCATGGTCACCCGGTCGATCGCGGCGGAATTGGCCTCCGCATGGTAGGAGAACGAAACGTCCTTCAATCGAACGGCTCCGCCCTTCGGCGCCGGCGGGACCAGAAGCTGTTCGGCATTTGCGGCGTCGACGATCTCCGGCTTCGCGTCGATCAGGGCGAAGACGCGGACGGCCGCCGCGTTTCCGGTGGAAACGATGGGAAGGAGCTGGCTCAGATTCCGCACCGGCTGCAGCGCCAGCAGCATGGCGGTGATGAAGGTGCCGAACCGCGTGCCGTCGAGCACGCCGTGTGCCGACTGATACGAGGCGTACAGCACCGTTGCGGAAACGACGATGCCGGCGAAGAAATCGGTCACCGGCACCGCAGCGGCGCGGGTACGCGCCAGTTTGACGAGTTGCCTGAGGCGGGTCGCCAGCCTTTCGTCGGCGTGTTTCGAAGAATGCGCCTCCAAGCCGTAAGCTTTGATCACCCGCCGCCCGTCCAGCGCTTCCGAGATCACGGTCGACAATGACCCGGTTTCCTCCATGCTGCGCGTCGTGGTGCGGCGGATGGAATTGCCGATGCGCTCCATCGCCCAGGCGACGCCGGGCACGGAGATCGCGATAAAGACGGTGAGTTCCCAATCGGCATAGATCATCGTGCCCACCAGCCCGGCGAGCGTTACGAGTTCAAGCGCCACGGCGGAGACGCTCTTGGTGATCGCGTCGCGCATCAGCGTGGCGTCATAAAGAAAGTTGGAAACGAAAGACCCCGAGTGAACCGCGTTGAGCGCGGCCAGATCGCGGCACACGAGGGAATGGAACATGTCCCGTTGGGCGGCGGCCACCACGCGTTCGCCGACCGTGTCGATCCGCGATTGCTGGATGTAGGACGCCAGTGCGCGCAGCCACAAAATGCCCAGCGCTTCCAGCGGCAGGACCCAGAACGGATCGCTATGGCGGGCGGCCGCACTTGTCAGCGCCGGCTGTCCTAGGAGATTGAAGGCGCGGCCGACCAGCGGGGCGAGGGCGGCGGTCGCCGCCGCGGTCAACACCATGAAAAAGATCGCGACGGCCAGAGTCGATTTCTGGTTGCGCAGATAGTCCCGCACGATCCTTCGCGCGACGGCGAAATTGCCGGTTCTGGCTGCGGGAACGGCGTCTGTCATGGCGCCGGGGTTTAGCATGCGGTTCGCCGCCGGGCGAGGGTCGCGGCTCACGCGTCGTCGGGGTCCATCAGACGATGGATATGGACGACAAAATAGCGCATCTGCGCGTTGTCCACGCTGGCGTGCGCCTTGGCGCGCCAGGCGTCGTGCGCGGCCTTATAATTCGGATAGATCCCGACCAGATCCAGTTTGGACAGGTCCTTGAATTCGATTCGGTCCGTCGAGGTCAGTTCTCCGCCGAACACGAAGTGGAGAAGTTGTTTGGGGATGAGTTCGCTCATGAATCGTCTTCCGGCTTACGTT
>JAGWVX010000046.1 GCA_018970685.1 Alphaproteobacteria bacterium
TCCGCTTTTCGCTCATGCGCTTGAGCACCGGCACGGCTTCGTCGATGTAATCATAAACGACAACCTCGTGCTTGCCCGGATGCGAGCGGTGCAGGCGGCCGACATACTGGGCCAGCGTCCCCTTCCAGGATATCGGCATCGCAAGAAACAACGTATCGAGCCGGGCATCATCGAAGCCCTCGCCGAGATAGCGGCCGGTGGCGATCAGCAGCCGCTCGTCTGTCGTGGGGATGTTTTCGAGCTGCGCCATAAGAGCTCGCCGCTGCTTTTCGCCCATGCCGCCTGTCAGGACAATGACATTGCGTGCGAAACGGCAGAACCTTTCGGACAGGCGCAACGCATGGTCCTTTCGCTCGGTCAAGATCACCGGCGAACGCTTATCCTCCAAGGCTTTCAGGACGTCGTCGAATATCAGGGTATTGCGGCCCTCGTCTGCCGCCAGGGCCGCATAGAGCGATTGAATGGGCGGACGGTCGCGATCGGGTCCGGGCGGAAGCACAAAGCGTGTAAAGCGCGGCACGACCCGATGGTTGAAGGGCCGCGCCGCCGCCTCAGATTTCGCGCCGACCCGGAACCGCACCGGGCCACACTGCATGAAGATGATCGGGTGATGACCATCTTTGCGTGTCACGGTGGCGGACAGACCCAGCACAAATTTTGCCTTGGCGCGGCGCGCCACGGCCTCGAAGCTGACTGCCGACAGGTGGTGGCACTCATCCACGATGAGGTGGCCATAGTCGGCGACCAGATCGTCGACGACGTCCTTTCGAACGAGGCTCTGGATCATGGCGATGTCGATGATGCCGGTCCGTTTGCGCTTGCCTCCGCCGACTTGGCCGATGCTCTCTTCGGGCACATGGAGGAAGCTCTGCAAGCGCGCCGCCCATTGCTCCATGAGCTGGCGGCGATGGACCAGGATGAGCGTGTTCGTCTTGCGCGCTGCGATCAGCGCCGCGGCGACGACGGTCTTGCCAAAACCGGTGGTTGCAGCCAATACGCCAGTTTCATGTTGCAACAATGCTGCCGTTGCGGACTGTTGATCCGTCGTCAATGCCCCGCAAAACTCTGCGGCGATGGCGTGCCCCGCGATTCGCTCATCGCGCCAGCGCAAGGTCACCTTCAAACCAGCCAATAACGCCTCCAGGGATTCTCGGCAACCGCGCGGCAGGGCAATGTGGTGGGAGAACAACTCGGCGCAGGCGATCACGCGTGGCGTATCGAAGGTCGAGCGCCGCATGGCTTGCGCGCTGTAGAAGGCCGGATTCTGAAATGCCGCGAGCCGAACGAGACGGTTGATGAGCCCGGCTGGAAGGCCGGCACGTGGAATATAGATCTGGTCCGCCAGCACCGCCTCGAGGTTCTCTGGTAATGATCCGATGACAGGGCCCTCTGGCTTGCGCCGGGATGGTGGCGCCCCCCATGGCTCCTCGTCCTCTTCATCGATGGGAAGGCGCAAGCCCATCACCCGTCCCTTCCGTCCGGCTTCCTCGGTGAGCGCGGCTGCGTCTTGAGGCATCAAGCGCCCAACGGTCGACAGGAAGGCCCATTGATCGGCATGCGGCACAAAATTTGAGTCGAGAAAAAGACTGTTGCCCGCCAGGCGTGGCCCATGTTGCAAAGGCAGCGCGATCAGGTTTCCGAAGCCGCCGGCCGGCATAGTGTCCTGGCTGGGGAAGAAGCGGTCGTAAGAGGAAAAGCCGATGTCCGGATGCCGCTCCATCGCTTCAGTCACGAGGTGCGCGCCGAGCCGCCGCGCGAGGGAAGCGGCAACGGGGGCAGCGAAGAAAATCCACACATGCCCGCCCTGACCGGAACGGGAGCGTTCCAGGGCCGCCGGAACCCCACACGCCTTGCAAGCCTCCAGAAAAGCCGCCGTGTCGTCGCGCCACGTCGTCTTGTCGAAATCAGCAGCGAGAAACCAGCAAGTCTCGTCTGCAAGCATGGGATAGACACCGATGGTGTGCTGGCCGCGCAGATGTCCAGCGATCACGTCATCGGTGACGGGCAAAAACGCACGATGCGCGCAGTCGCTGCATTTGACGGCGGGCTTGCGGCAGATGCCGGGGGCCCGGTCGTTGGCGCAAGCCGGCATATAGCCTGCCTTGCCGGTCTTGGCATTCTCCCAGCGTTTCGGGAACACATCCTCGCGTCCGCGAAACAGTGAGCGGAACAAGGCGATCTTCTCAGGCGGGCTCGAGCCATTGGTGACGGATGCGCCGCCGATTGCGGGCAGATGGTTGTCGGTTTGCCGTAGGGCGAGGAGCTTGGCAAGCCTTGCCTCCAGCGCCGATTTCTCGGTCTTAAGGTGCGCCAGCTGATCCTGGATCTTGGCGATATCGCGCTCATGGTCTGGCTCGGCCCGTGGATCAGGCTGTGCTGTCGTCATGGTTGCGCCCGAATCTGTTCAGCCGCTCGCTGGATTTTCCCTTCTTCTCACGGCACACGGATCGAGACAAGGCGACAGTGGAACTCGGTTTGGTTTCTTGCCTCAACGATTGGTGCCCGTCGATTGGCGAACCTGTGTCTTTCTTGTCGGTCAGCGCGGCGAATTGCTGTTCGCTCGCAACTATTGCGCCGTTTGCCTGCCGGCGTGTCTTTCCGGATTGGCCACGCAGCCATTCATTCCCAGGAAAGTCGGTTCTTGGGCAGCTTGCCGGTCGGATCATAGACTGTGATCCGCTGCGGCAAATCCTTTCCCCCAATTCCACAGCAGCAGATTCTAATCCTCGACGCTCGCACGATGTGCGAAATTGGGCACGACAATACCGGCGATCGCGTTGACGGGTAAGCCGCGCAGAATACCTTTAAGACGTAGACTGCAGCCTGGCCGCCGCCTTCAGTCCGAGACCCGGTCTGGCCCGGACCCTGGGCGAGCCTCGTAAGGGAATTACGAAATTCTGCTCGGCCACTTCGGGTCGGGATGTTCCTGGGGAGCATCTCAGTTCTTAAATGACCCTGTAAAGCTGATTTTGGAAAATGTCTTTTTGATCAATCGCTTGCGAGATTTCTTGAACAATTACGGATTTTAGGTAAGATACGGATTGTACGAAAGGTGAGTGTGAGCGATATGGTCCGTGTCTCCTCTGCCGAATTTCAGAAGAATTTCGGCCGTTATCAGGATGTAGCCCTGACCCAGGCTGTCACCGTGACGCGAAACGGACGGGACCGCACGGTGTTGATTTCTTCCGACGAATATCACCGACTCAAGCGCCGGGATCGACGCGTAATGACGCTCGAAGATTTCTCGCCGGAAGATCTTGCCGCCATTGAGAAGGCCCAGCCGCCCGCTGAGGCTGCAAGCTACAATGACGAAGTCGCGTAGCCGATAGCATGCCGCTTCCGCGCCCGGTCCCCGGCCTCGTGATCCACTATTCCTACTTGTGGTTGGAAGAGCATCGCCGCGGCCGGGAGGAAGGTATCAAGAATCGTCCCTGTGCAATCATTCTGACCACCCAGAATGACGACAGTGATGAGATTGTGACAGTGCTTCCCATCACGCACGCGCCGCCGAACGATTTGGCGAAGGCGATGGAGATACCTCTCGCAACCAAGAGGCGTCTTGGCCTCGATAGCGAGCGCTCGTGGGTTGTTCTTAGCGAAGCCAATCGCTTCGCCTGGCCGGGACCTGATCTGCGCCCGACCATGTCGGGCGATGCAAGTTCAATCGCCTACGGCCTGCTGCCAGAGAAGCTGTTTGGACAAATGCGCGAGCGCTTCGTCGCACTGGTGAAGCGTGCCGGCGCGCGCGCCGTCGATCGCACAGATTAGCGGGCCCGTCAATTGTCGCTGGGCGCCTTGCGTTCGCCGGCTTAGATTTCGCGGAGTAGTTACCTTGGCGACAACCGGATCGCTATACAAGGTTAAGAAGCCCCGAACTGTCGAATGCATATCGGACGTTTTGCCGTGTTTGGCCCAGCCACGACTTGCACAAAATGCCGGACGGCGGTCTCTTCGATTATGGCTTCACTGCCGCCGCGGCTCTTCAATCAGGTGCGCGATGCTTTCGTCGCGCAGTATCGTGCCGGCCACAAACGGCTGACACCGTGCAGTTAGGGCCCGTAAGAAAATAAACGCATCACTTACGGGCCAGTTTGGCCGCAAGATGCCGAGAAAGCGCTTCGTTCGTGGAGGATTTATTTTTGGACGGGCCCTTAACGGATAGAGCCTGCATAAGCCGGTTTGGGCCGGGATAAAGCCGGTTTCGCATTTCGGCGGTCTGACGGATTCCTGTTCCGCAGTTGATGCGCACGTGGCGCGCCCTGACGGAGACAGCGATCATGACACCGACCAAGCTTCTCATCGGGCAGATCCTGATCGTTTTTGTCGTCGTGATCGCGGGCGTATGGTTCGCGACGGAATGGTGCGCCTATGAACTCGGTTTCCAGGCGCAGCTGGGACCGTGCTGGTTCATGGCCCTTGGCATGCCGCTCTACCGCCCCTGGCAGCTGTTTGCATGGTGGTATTGGTATGATGGCTACGCACCGGACATCTTCAACGAGGCCGGCGCGATTGCGGCATCGAGCGGATTGCTGGGCTGTTTGGCGGCGATCATCGGTTCGTTGTGGCGGGCGCGGCAGAACCGGCTGGTCACGACCTATGGGCCTTCGCGCTGGGCCGGCATCCGCGAGATCCGGCGGGCAGGGCTGCTTCGCCACGCCGGCGTGTTTCTGGGCCGGCTGGACGAACGCTATCTGTGCCATGATGGTCCCGTGCATGTCATGGCCTTTGTGCCGACGCGCTGGGCACAAGGCGGGGCAGGCGGCGGGAGCGCCGTTTGAAAGTCAGGGCAAAGCCGAACAGGCCGCGAACCGGGCCCAAGTCTATCCACCAAGCCTTGCGGCAACGGTTATCGATGGTGTGATCGGATCTCCCCGCCAACAGGATCGACGAGAAGCATCCCAATCCGGGCACCCCAAACATTGCTTTGATGCTGGCGGGTGTTTGGGGCCGCCCGTCGATCTCAGCCGGCCAGAACGCTGTTGGGTTCGAACAGGGTGCCGGCGGCCTTGCCCGCAGCGTAGGCGCCGCCATGAACGAAGCGGCGCGCCGTGGTCGTGCGGCTGGTAAAGTTGAGGCCCAGCCTGGCGATTTCCTCATCCACAACCGCGTGTTTGGCAGCCACCAGATCGAAGCCAGTGCTCTTGGGCGCGGAGCCCTGACGGGCGGTCTTCAGCGCCGCGAGCTTGCCGGCGATACCGGTGGCCAGGCCCACCTGGAACGAATTGAGGGCCACGCGGCGGTCGCCACCGCGCAGCATCCGGTAGATTTCGCCATGCCGGAAGACTGCGCTTTCGGTCTCGAAGCTGATCTCGATCAGGTCGTGGAGAAAACGCGCCGCCTCAACGTCGGCCTTCAGTCCGAAGAAAACGTAACGCAACGTGCCGCCGTCGCTCTCTTCCGACCAGACCCGGCAGTCGCAGAACCGGGCGAGGGGCTGCATGCAGGAATCGACCGGCGCGCGGCGCTTGCGGTCTGTGGTGACGCCCACCCCGTGACAATCGGAGCCGCGGACCGAGACCTCGTCCAGGGTCAGGTCGTGCCGATCCAGCAGTTCGGCGACCTTGGCGGCGGCGGCCATGGCTTCATCTTCCGTGCAACCGCGGTCGACAGTCTTGGCCCGCAGCGCCTGAATACGTTGGATCACCCGCTCGAGATCCGTCGCCGCGGTGGCGTTCCCCGCCGGGTCCGCCGACGCCGAATGAGTCCAGCGCGTCCGCAGCCGCTGGAACAGATCGCGTGCGCTGATCTTCATGGCGCCTTGCGCGACATAGTTTGCTATGGCAGCGGCGGCGGTGTCGAGCGTGTCGGCCTGGCCGCTCACGCCGGCCCGGGCGCGCTGGGCGATCGTTTCCATCTGCAAGTCGGCGATCCGTTCAAAGGCTGCCTTCAGCCCTGCGGGCGCGTCGGGCCCCGCCTGGCCGTAAAGCCCGCAAGCGTCGATCAGATTGTCCACAGACGCCAGATGCCGGGCCTCAAGAACGAGATCGCCCGTCTCCTCCGCTCCGCCGTTGCCGACCCAGCGAAGCGCCAGATGCTCGACTTCGGTCAAGTGATCTTCAAGATCCCGGATGGCCTCCACGAGCATCGCCGCGTCCAGTTCGACGAGGTGTTGCGGGATCGGCAGGAAGCCATGTCGGGCCACGTCCCGGTAAAGGTTGGCGGCGCAGCGGTGGCCGAGGGGACGACCGGGACGGACAAACTTCATTGCCGCGACGACCGTCGCCTCGTCCAGCGCGAACGGCGGCGAGATCAGGACATGGCGGCCGCTGGCCAGTGGGCAAAGCCGCATGGCCGTTGGCAGACCGGCCGCCGCAGGGGAAATACGCGCATCCAGCAAGCGGAGGCTCTCCCCGGTGACGAGATCCTTCAGGTGGACCACATCCGGTCCCTCCCGGCCGGCGATCCTGACCAGCCGAAATTGCGCGGCGCCCAGCGCCTCCAGCGCCTGGCGTTCCACCGGCGTTTCCGGCCGGGTCTTGTTCAGCAGGCGGTCGACTGCGGTCCGGCCGCTCGCCGACGGCGTGAAGAGTTCCAGATCGGCGGCCATCGTCATAAGACAAACCTGGGCGCCTTCGCCTTCGGGCAGCTCAGCATGCCCCATCAGCCAGCGCCGCAAGGTCTTATGCACCACGCGGTTGGGCGCATGGCGTTCGATCATGTCGTCGACATGCTGGCCGATTGCCTCAAGGATCTCATAATCGGCGTCGATGTCGTCGATGGCTGCGTGCTGGGGCCTCATGAGTCGGCTCCTCATCCACAAGTTCGGTGCTTCCAATGGGGGAAATGGACCATGATTCTCAGCTCTCGCGGAAGAACGTGGGCGTGAATTGGCTGCGAGTCATGGCAGCGTCAAAACTCGGGCGAGCAGACCCGCCATGGTGCCTATGTAGCCGGTGGTCCGGGCAGTCCTGCTGGCTCGCCGATCCAGCGCATCATCATCGGCAGCACACCAAATAGGCAGGCGCGGGGCGGCCGCCCCGCGCCTGCCCGCCAAGCAGGTCCGCGACATCATACGAGGTGACAGTGTTTCCTCGACGCTGGACTGGTCCCGCAGCGGGCCGGGGATTTCATGGCGGGCCTCCACCGGCAGATTGCCCTATCACTCGCCTTTCTGACGTGATACAAATCCTCGTAGTATAGATATCAAGATGTGAGTTTTTGTACCGATGTACCAAGCACGATCCCAACGCCAGATCGCCCACGATGTTCTTGAGGCGCGCGGTATGCTGCGTCTCACGGAGTTGCGCGATGCCGGGGTGACGGCCGCAACGCTCAGCCGCATGGAGCGGGACGGGGAGGTTGTCCGACTGGCGCGTGGCCTGTACCAACTGCCTGACGCCCAACTCGACGTCGGCCATAGCCTGGCCGAGGCTGCCAAGCGAATCCCTAAGGGTGTTGTTTGCCTCGTTTCGGCGCTCGTCTATCATGGTCTCACTGACCAGCTGCCCAAGCAGATCTGGATGGCGATCGGTCGGAAAGATTGGACGCCGAAGCCCAACGGCGTGCCTATCCGCACTATTCGCTTTGCCGATGGGCTACTGTCCGACAGCGTCGAAACGCATGTGATCGAAGGAGTGCCGGTGAAGGTGTTCGGCGTGGCGAAAACCATCGCCGACTGTTTCCGGCACCGAGGCAAGATCGGCCTAGGTGTCGCTATCGAAGGTCTCCAGGAAGCCCTGCGCCAGCGCAAAGCCACGCCAGCCGAGATTGCCCGTTATGCCGAGCGGGGAGGGGTATCGACCGTGATCCGGCCCTATCTTGAGGCTCTGACCGCCAATGGCTAAAGACCTCAAAAATGTTGGCGCTTCGGTACGGGCTCCTCTGCTGAATCTGTCGAAGGCCAGTGGCCAAAGCTTCGATCTCGTGCTGACACGCTTTGCCTTGGAACGCCTTCTCTTCCGGATCAGCCAGTCGCGCCATGCCAACCGCTTCGTGTTGAAGGGGGCGATGCTGTTGGTGAGTTGGTTCAAGGATCCGCATCGCGGCACCCGCGACCTCGATCTGCTGGGGCATCTCCGTCATCGGCACCAAGAGGTTCTGGTCGAGGCGGCTGGGCAACTGCCACAGCACCTCGGATTTGCGGCGGCGGATCATAATTGGCGCCGAGCTCCGGCCGATCTTCGCCAGTCCGGTATAGCCGGTGACGCGCCCGCCTTCGCCTTTGACCTGATGCTCGTGCAGCAGCTTCCAGGTTGGCCCCAAGCGGTGCTGGTCGACGAACTGAACGATCGAGATCAGCTCTTCGAGCTTGTTCTCCGGCGGAGTCCCCGTCAAAACGATCGCATAGGGGCTGTCGATACGCTTTAGGGCCCGTGCCGCGATAGTGTTCCAGTTCTTCACCCGCTGCGCTTCGTCGACGATCACCAGTTCCGGCGCCCAGCGGTTCCGGAGTTGGCCCAGCTATGGCGCGACGTGCCACCGCGCCATTGGTCCCGTCCGGCCCGCTCCAGCCTCCGGGATTGCGGAGATTGGGCATCTTAATCTTCGCAGATCATGCGGCGAATAATGGCGCTGAGGGGCGATATTGTGCACCGACCTCGTTGCATCGGATATTTCTTATAGTTAGAAAATTCGCCTTGTGATATGTCTTATAGTTAGAAAATTCGCCTTTTGATCCTGTTAGATCGGTTTATGAGCAGAAAATCCCTTGATGACCTGCCTGAGACCTTCGTCTCCACCACCGAGACCAGCAACCTGGCCTCCAAGGGGGTGCAGGCTGGCAAGCTCCGGCGTCTAGCGTCCCGCCTCTACACGCGGAACCTGGCTTTGCCGCCGCAGGCCGTCGTGCGCGCCAATCTCTGGCCCATCGTGGCGGGCTATTTCCCTGACGCGCTGATCGCGGATCGCACCGCCATCGAGGGTGCGCCCGCGAGCGATGGCTCGGTGTTCCTCGTCTCGCACGGCACCCAGAGCGACATCGAACTGCCGGGGTTCACCTTGCGGCCGCGCAAGGGTGCACCGGCGCAGCCGTCGGACCTCCCTTTCATGGGGGTGCTGCGCCTGTCCTCCGCCGCCCGCGCATTGCTCGACAATTTCGCGGCCAGCCGTTCTCGTGGCTCCATCTCGCGCACGTTCACGCGCAAGGAACTCGAAGTCCATCTCGACAACCTGTTGCGGCGGGCGGGCGAGGACGAGGTGAATCGGCTGCGCGACGAGGCGCGGCGGCTTGCACCCGCCATCGGCCGGGAGACGGAGTTCGCCGCGCTGAACGCGATGATCGGCGCGCTCCTCAACACCCAGGAGGACCGGCTCAGCACGCCGGTCGCCCGCGCGCGCCAGCGCGGCATGAGCTTCGATCCGGCGCGCGCCGAGTTGTTCGAGGGCTTGCGCGCCGAGTTGCACCGCACCCCGCCGCAGACCCGGCCTGAAGCCGGGGAGGGCGGGACAGCGTTGCCTTTCTTCGAAGCGTATTTCTCGAATTTCATCGAGGGCACGGAGTTCGTGGTCGAGGAAGCCGCCGCCATCGTGTTCGAGAACCGCATCCCCAATGCGCGGCCGCAGGATGCCCACGATATTCTCGGCACCTACCGCATTGTCGCCGACCGCAAGGAGATGAGCCGCACGCCGGAGACCTTCGCCGAGTTCGAGCGCCTGCTGAAGCGCCGCTATGGCGAGATCATGCAGGCCAGACCTGACAAGTCCCCCGGCCAGTACAAGGCCGAAGCCAACCGTGCGGGCGGCACGATGTTCGTTGCGCCCGATCTGGTGCGCGGCACGCTGGAGCAGGGCTTCAAGACCTATCGTTCGCTCGCCACGCCGTTTCAGCGTGCGGTGTTCATGATGTTCCTCGTCGCCGAGGTCCATCCCTTTGCCGATGGCAACGGGCGTCTGGCCCGCATCATGATGAACGCAGAGCTGGTGGCGGCGCGCGAGCAGCGCATCGTCGTTCCTACCATCTATCGCGCCAACTACCTCAGTGCCCTCAAGGCCATCTCCAACCGGGTGAGCCCCGAGCCGCTCATCCGCATGCTGGATTTTGCGCAGCGCTTTACCCAGGCCATTGACTGGAGTGACGTCCATCGTGCGCAGGACCAGCTCACCGCCGCCAATGCCTTCATGGACAGCGCGGAAGCCGACGAGCGCGGGATAAGATTGCGTTTGCCTTAGCGGCCCGCATTTGGAGAAGGACGACGCGATTTGTCCGGTCGAAACCAACACTATATCCCTCGGTCGCTCCTGCGCGGGTTCCTTTTGCGAAGCTCGCCGCGCTGTGGCTGACCGAGGTTGGTCAAGCATATCGCCCAATTGTGTCCCGCCGCACACTTGGTCCGCCCGCATTGCCCCCATCCTGTTTGTCGCCGCACAGAGATTTCAGGGACTTGAGATTGACGGACGTCTCGCACCTGCCGAAGCGGCGGCGCGGGCTCCTGCAAGGCTTGCCGGTTTTCGGAACACGTCGGACCACGAGGTGAACGCACCGTTGGATCCGGTGTCACCGGCAACATGCAGCTGAAACCTGGTGCAGATTTTCATGGCGTCCGCCAAATGCTACACTCCGCGCCTGGGAATCGAGGGGCCTCTGGGGAAGCTCTCAAAGTCTAATCATCCGCAAGGCGCCGCTGGACCGGCTTCGGGGCTTTGCTGCAGCGACGTCGTTGGGGGGCGTTCTGTCATGACGCGGTGGTCGGTCATACTGCTGGGGAGTTTGGCAATCACTTTGGCCAAACCGGCGCTCGCGCAATATGCGGGCAGCGACGCCTCGATGAACACCGATATCCAAAACGCCGGCCGCCTGTCGCTGTCGCAGGATGCCTTGCGTCGTGCGGCACATGGCCAAGGGGCGAGTAGCGCCGCCGGTCCTGATCTGAGCTTGAATATCCTCTTTCCCGGCAACCAGACCGGCCTGGACAACATCGAAACCGTCGATCTGGTGCCGGAGGGCGGCGGCGCCCACATGTGTGAGGCGCTGGCCCAAAGCAAGGCCAGCAACCGGCTCTTCTCGCTCTTCATCCCCAGCAAGGGCGTAGAACCGAACCGGCGGTACATTGTGGTTGTGTCCGATGCGGTGGGCGACAAATACGAAGTCGGTCATATCGCGGTCTCTGGCGGTCGCAATCAGAGCTTCACAGTCTATGCCCCGCTGCTGACGCCCAGTTCGCCGACCTTCAAGGGGCAGGATACGCAAGGCGACGCCTCGCCGTATTCGTCCGCTCCGGCCGCTGGCGGCGCGCCGGTGGAGGATTGGCGCCATCAACGAGCCCCGGACGGACGATTCTATGCCGGCCCGCCGCTGGAAGATGGTCAGGAATCCGCCTACGCCAGGGCCGAGTTCGGGCGGGAGGCCGCCGTCCAGCCCTGGCTGTTCGGCATGAAGGTCCTGACGATCACGCCCTACATGGTCGCGGCGATCGGCCATTCTGGCGAGAAGCTTCGCGCCGTTGTCGTCTACGCGGTGCTGCCGGGCAGTCCGGCGGATGGGGCCGGAATTCGCAAGGGCGACGTCATTGCCGAGATCGATGGACATCGTTGTTTCAGCGCGGAGCAATTTGCTGAGTATGCCTTTCATGGGCCGCGCGGGCCGGCAGAACTGGTGATGTACAGCCAACAGGCACACGGCGTGGTCCGGCGCCCTATCGCCGGTGATGTGCGCTGGGACGGGTCGGCGGACGGACGGTCTTTCCGACATGACCGCGATCGGCGTGAAGACGGTGGCTGGAGTGGCCGGCATCGGCCCGTCACCGGCGATGTGCGTTGGGGCGCGCCCGCAAATGGACCGGAAGGGGATGGCAGAGACTTTGACCGTCGCCACGACCATGGTGGATCGGACGGTGCATGGCACCATCCTGCGGGCACTGCAGGTTACCATGCGCCGACGACGGGACCCGGCTATCTCCCGCCCGCCGGCGGACCGGCTTATGTTCCGCCGACGACTGGATCGGGCTTTGTTCCGCCCGGCCAGGGTACCGCACCCTCCGCGTCGACAGGTACCAATCACCCGCACGGCGGTAAGAAGTC
>JAGWVX010000047.1 GCA_018970685.1 Alphaproteobacteria bacterium
GAGGTGAAATCGTTGCGCTCCAGCTCGCGCACCCACACGCCTTCCACCGAGAAGTCGACGACGACCAAACGTCCGCCCTCGTTCAACACGCGGAAGTTCACCTCCAGCGGCTTGGCGTTGTCCTTTCCGTTGGGGTCCAGCATCACCGTCTTGACGATGGTTTCATCGGCCGCCAGCGGATAGGAGCCCGTCACCTTCAGCGTCTGGCCGGAATATTTCGCGAAGTAAGACTGATAGACGGCCAGGGCGTATTCCTTGAACGACGCCTCATAGGCGTCGAGCGCCGCGGGCGGAGCGCCGCGCCGGTATTGCCCCAGCGTGTAGTCGGCGATTTTCTTGATGTCGGTCAGGCCGAGCAGGAAGTCGCGGAATTTCGAACGGCGCAGATCCGTCGACAGCTGTTTGTCGTTCAGAATCGTGAGACCCTTCTGTACGTTGTCGGTAATGAATTGCTCGGCCGGGTTTGCCGCCATTGCCGGCGCCGGAGACGCCGCGAAAACCGCCGCAACAACCAGCGTGGCGAACGCCAGCCGGAATGCGCGCGTCGCCGAAAGAGTATTCGATATGAAATAAAAATTGCGCATGAACGAATAAACCTCTGACTGAACCGCTCCACAGGTAATGCTCGACCCGCCTTATGGCAAGTTCGTGGCAGTCGTTCAGTTTTCTGAGGGCATCGGCATTCCCCCTGCCGTTACGGATCGCATTGACGAACGATTGCAGGCAGAGACCGGCCCCCAGAAAAAACCGTGGCGGGCCCGGCATGGTTGTTCGGGGCAATCGCCACGCGCGCGCCTCTCGAAAACGGTGCTGGCGCCGTGCGATCATTCGGGCAGGTTCGGCCTGGACCAACATATAAAGATATGTTTATATGTGTTGAGAAAGGACGGTCATGGACAAGCTTGTCGCCATGCTGCGCTCCGCCGGCGATCCCACGCGCCTGCGCCTGCTGCTGCTGCTGCGGCAGGCGGAGCTGACCGTCAGCGAACTGATCGAGATCGTAGGTCAAAGCCAACCGCGCGTCTCGCGCCATCTGAAGCTTTTGTGCGGCGCCGGGTTGATCGAGCGGTTCAAGGAAGGAAGCTGGGTTTTCTATCGGGCGGCCGACGAAGGCCAAGGCGAAGTGTTTGGCGCGACGCTTTCGCGGCTCGCAGCAGGTCCGCACCAAACCGACGTGAAAAGGTTGGCGGCGGTGCGCGAGCGACGCGCGGCGGAGGCCGCCGCCTACTTCAAGGCCAACGCCTCGGAATGGGGACGCATCCGCGCCCTGCATGCGCCCGAAAAGGACGTCGAAGACGCCATCGTTCGCCATCTCGGCGCAGCCCCGATCGAGCAGTTGCTGGACGCGGGCACCGGCACCGGCCGCATGCTGGAGCTGCTCGCGCCGCAGGTGAAGCGCGCCGTAGGCGTCGATGTCAGCCCGGAAATGCTGGCGATCGCGCGTGACCGTCTGATGCGGGGGAACTTGCCTCATTGCCAGGTTCGTCTCGCCGACACCTATCGCCTGCCTTTTCCGGCCGGCGGCACGTTGAGCGGCGTCGATGCGGTGCTGTTCCATCAAGTGTTGCACTATCTCGACGATCCGGGCGCTGCGGTTGCGGAAGCGGCGCGGGTGATGCGGGCCGGCGGCCGTCTGCTGATCGCCGATTTCGCGCAGCACGAGCTGGAATTCCTGCGCGAAGATTATGCGCATCGCCGGCTCGGCTTCTCGGACAAGGAAGTGCAGGGTTGGTTCTCGGCCGCCGGCTTGAAGCCGGTTGCCGTCGAGGCCATCGCGCCGCATGTCCATTCCAAGGAAAAGCTCACAGTGAAAATCTGGGTCGCCCAGGTACCGGCGAAATCGCGCGCGGAGGCGGCATGAGGCTGAGAGACGTCGTCGCCGACCTTCGCCCGATCAAGGTATCGTTCGAATTTTTCCCGCCGAAGACGGAGGAGATGGAGGAACAGTTGTGGCGGGCGGTCAAGCGGCTGGAGCCGCTGCAGCCCGCCTTCGTCTCCGTCACCTACGGTGCCGGCGGATCGACGCGCGATCGCACGCACGCCACCGTCAAGCGCATCGTGGACGAGACGACGCTCAAGCCCGCTGCGCATCTGACCTGCGTCGCCGCCGCCAGAAGCGAAGTCGATGGCGTCGTAAGCTCCTATTGGCAGGCTGGCGTACGCCACATCGTGGCGTTGCGCGGCGACATGCCGGAACCGGGCGCGCGCTATGCGGCGCACCCCCAGGGCTATGCCTCGACGCCGGAATTGATCGGGGGCATTCGCGGCATCGGGGATTTCTCAGTCAGCGTCTCCTGCTATCCCGAACGGCATCCGGATTCGCCGTCGTTCGAGCACGACCTCGACCTTCTGAAACGCAAGGTGGATGCAGGGGCGACGCGCGCGATCGGCCAGTTCTGCTTCGACAACGACGCGGTGGCGCGCCTGCGTGATCGCGCCGACCGGTGGGGGATTTCGGTGCCGATCGTCCCCGGCCTGATGCCTTCGACCAATTTCAAGGGCATCGCGCGCATGGCGGCGCGCTGCGGCGCCAGCATTCCTCGCTGGCTGGCCAGTCTTTACGAGGGGCTCGACAACGATCTTGAAAGCCGGCGCATTGTCGCCGCGGCCGTGCTCGCCGAGCAGGTGCAGGAGCTTTGCGCCCACGGCTTCGACCAGTTTCACTTCTACACGCTCAACCAGGCCGACCTGACCTACGCGACATGCCGTATACTCGGGTTGGCGCCAAAGGAATTGTCATGAGCTTCGACCGCGCCGCGCGTATCCGCTGGATGAAGGAGGAAGCGCAGAAGCGCATCCTGCTGCTCGACGGCTCCTGGGGCGTGATGATCCAGGGTTACAAACTCGGCGAGGACGATTTCCGCGGATCGCGCTTCGGCAACCATGCCAGCGAGCTGAAGGGCAATAACGATCTTCTCACGCTGACCAAGCCCGACATCATTCGTGAGATCGGCGATGCCTATCTGTCGGCCGGCGCCGACATCATCGAGACCAACACGTTTACGGCGACGGAGACCTCGCAGGCCGATTACGGGCTGGCGCACATCGTAGGCGAACTGAATTACGAGGGCGCCAAGCTGGCGCGCGAAATCTGCGATGCGCGCACCACAATGGACCGCCCCAGGCTGGTCGCAGGTATTCTCGGCCCAACCAACCGCACGGCGTCCATTTCGCCCGACGTCAACGATCCGGCCTTCCGCAACATCACTTTCGACGATCTACGCAAGACCTATCGCGAAGCCGCGCTCGGCCTCATCAAGGGCGGCGCCGACGTGCTGATGATCGAAACGATCTTCGACACTTTGAACGCCAAGGCGGCGATCTTCGCCGTCGAGGAAGCGTTCGAAGAATTGGATGAACGTCTGCCGGTGTGGATTTCCGGCACCATCACCGATCTGTCCGGGCGCACGCTGACGGGCCAGACGCCGGAAGCCTTCTGGCATTCGGTGCGCCACGCCAATCCCTTCGCCGTCGGTCTCAATTGCGCGCTCGGCGCCAAGGAGCTTCGCCAGTATGTGGCGGAGATTTCGGCCGTGGCAGACACGCTGGTCAGCGCCCATCCCAATGCCGGTCTGCCCAACGAGTTCGGCGGCTATGACGACACGGCGGAACAGATGGCGGAAAAGATCGGCGAATTCGCGCGGTCCGGCCTGGTCAACATCGTCGGCGGCTGCTGCGGCACCACGCCGTCGCACATCAAGGCTTTCTCCGAGGCGATCGCCGGCGTGGCGCCGCGCGCCATTCCTGAAAAGCCGCGCTATCTGCGCCTCTCAGGCCTCGAGCCTTTCACGCTGACGCCCGAGACGAATTTTGTGAACATCGGCGAGCGCACCAACATCACCGGCTCGGCCAAATTCCGCAAGCTGATCGCGGCGAACGACTACGAAGCGGCGCTGGAAGTCGCGCGCGGTCAGGTGGAGAACGGCGCGCAGATCATCGACGTCAACATGGATGAGGGCCTGATCGATTCCGAAGCGGCGATGAAGCGCTTCCTCAATCTGATCGCCGGCGAGCCTGACATCGCCAAAGTGCCGATCATGATCGACAGCTCGAAATGGAGCGTGATCGAGTCCGGCCTCAAATGCGTGCAGGGCAAGGCAATCGTCAATTCGATCTCGCTCAAGGAAGGCGAAGAAGCGTTCGTGACGCGGGCGAAGGAAGTGCGCCGTTTCGGCGCCGCCGTGGTGGTGATGGCGTTCGACGAACAGGGTCAGGCCGATACACGCGAGCGCAAATTCGAGATCTGCAAACGCGCTTACGACATCCTGGTGAACAAGGTCGGCTTCCCGCAGGAAGACATCATCTTCGATCCCAACATCTTCGCGGTGGCCACCGGCATCGAGGAGCACAACGAATACGGCGTGGCCTTCATCGATGCCGCTGCGCGCATCCGCAAGGAGCTGCCCTACGTTCATGTGTCCGGCGGCGTGTCGAATTTCTCCTTCTCGTTCCGCGGCAACGACGCGGTGCGCGAGGCGATGCACTCCGTGTTTTTGTTCCACGCCATCAAGGCGGGCATGGACATGGGCATTGTCAACGCCGGGCAGCTTGCCGTCTATCAGGACATCCCGACCTCGTTGCGCGAGGGTATCGAAGACGTGCTGTTCAACCGGCGCCCCGACGCCACCGAGCGTCTTCTCGACCTCGCGAACCAGTTCAGGGGCGGCGGTGCGGTCGCCGAGGCGCAGGACGCCGCCTGGCGTTCCTTGCCCGTGCAGGAGCGGATCACTCATGCGCTGGTCCACGGCATAGACAACTTCGTGGTGGAAGATACGGAAGAGGCGCGGCGTGCCGCAGCGCGTCCGCTCGACGTGATCGAAGGACCGCTGATGGCCGGCATGAACGTGGTCGGCGATCTGTTCGGCTCCGGCAAGATGTTTCTGCCGCAGGTGGTGAAGTCCGCGCGCGTGATGAAGAAGGCTGTCGCCCATCTGCTGCCTTACATGGAAGCCGAGCAGGCGCTGAACCAGACCAAAGAACCCGCCGGCCGTATCGTCATGGCGACGGTGAAGGGCGACGTGCACGACATCGGCAAGAACATCGTCGGCGTGGTCCTGCAGTGCAACGGCTACGAGGTCATTGACCTGGGCGTGATGACACCGGCGCAGAAAATCCTGGATACGGCGCGGGAAAAGGGCGCCAACATCATCGGCCTCAGCGGCCTCATCACGCCGTCGCTCGACGAGATGTGCCATGTGGCGGCCGAGATGGAACGGCAGGGCTTCAGCATTCCGCTGCTGATCGGCGGCGCCACCACCAGTCGCGTGCATACGGCGGTGAAGATCGATCCCAACTACCGCCGCGGCCAGACGGTCTACGTCACCGATGCTTCGCGCGCCGTGGGCGTGGCGTCGAGCCTGCTGAGCAAGACCGCCAACCCGGATTTCGTGGCGAATGTGCGGCGCGAATACGAAGAGATCGCCCGCACCCACGCGGCGCAACGCGCGCCGGGCCGGCGCCTGAAGCTTGCCGAAGCCCGCGCCAATAAGCCGAAATTCGATTGGGCGAACTACGCGCCGCCGACGCCGACCTTCATGGGCGTGCGCAGCTACGATCATTACGATCTGGGCGAACTGGCGAAATACATAGACTGGACGCCGTTCTTCCAGACCTGGGAACTGGTCGGCAAATATCCCGCCATCTTGGAGGACGACAAATACGGCGCCGCGGCACGGGGGCTGTTCGATGACGCGCAGAAGATGCTGGCGAAGATCGTCGGCGAGAAATGGCTGACGGCGCGCGCCGCGTTCGGTTTCTTTCCCGCCAACGCGCAAGACGACGATATCGCCGTGTTCGGCGACAAGGCGCGCAAATTCCCCATCGCCACGTTGCATACGCTGCGCCAACAGATGTCGCGCGACAGCGGCAAGCCCAATCTCGCCTTGGCGGATTTCGTTGCGCCGGCGGGTGTGGCCGATTACATCGGCGGCTTTGTCGTGACGGCGGGCCACGGCGAGGAAGCGCATGTCAAACGCTTCGAGGTCGATAAGGACGATTACTCCGCCATACTTCTGCGTGCGCTGGCCGACCGTCTGGCGGAAGCCTTCGCCGAGCGCCTGCACGAACGTGTGCGCCGGGAGTTCTGGGCCTATGCGCCGGACGAAAATCTTACCAACGATCAGTTGGTCGCCGAAGCCTATCGCGGCATCCGCCCGGCGCCGGGCTATCCGGCGCAGCCCGAGCACAGCGAAAAGGGTACGCTGTTCAAGCTGCTCGATGCGGAAGCTCGCGCCGGCGTGAAGCTGACCGAGAGCTTCGCCATGTGGCCGGGTTCCTCCGTATCGGGATTCTATTTCTCGCATCCGGAGAGCCGCTATTTCGGCGTCGGCAAGATCGAGAAGGACCAAGCGGAGGATTACGCCCGCCGCAAGGGCTGGACGCTGCAGGAAGCCGAGCGCTGGCTTGCGCCGATCCTCAATTACAATCCGCGCGCGGTCGCCGCAGCTTGATCGAGCCGCGCCCCGTTGCCAACAATTACCCGCCCCCATATGATTTCAACCAAAGGGGGAATGGTGGTGATACGATACGTTGCCGTTGCGCTCGTATTCCTGGCCGGGTCGGCTTGCGCGGCCGCCTATGACGATTATTTCCGGGGCGTCGAGGCGATGCGCGCCGGCAATGCCGCGCTGGCGCTGTCGTCGTTCGCCAGTGCGCTGAACGCGGGCGATCTGGCGCCGGCTTACGTCCCCAATGCCTATGTCGGGCGCGCGCAGGTCTACTTGCGGACGCAGCAATGCGCCTCGGCGCTCGCCGACGCGGACGCGGCGCTCAAGCTGCGGCCGAAATATCTCGACGCCTACATGACACGGGCGACTGCAAATATGTGTCTTGAGAAGGCCGATGCGGCGCTCGCCGACTTGAATGCCGCAATTGCGATCGCTCCAGCTACGGCCGCGCTTTATCGCGTTCGCGGGGATTTTCAATGGCGTCGCGGCGCGTTCGCGCCGGCTGCCGACGACTATGCGCAGGCATTCAAACTCGCTCCGAAGGTCGGCTACAATCTCTTATGGTACGCGATTTCCGCCGGCCGTGCGGGAACATTCGATGCCGCCGGCTTCGAAGAAAAAGTCTCCGATCTCGACACGGACGATTGGCCCGCGCCGTTGCTCGATTACGTGCGCGGCAAGGCAAAGGCGGACGACGTCTATCGCAAGGCCGCCGAAGCGGACGGCGACGCTGCGGCAAACCGCAAATGCGAAGCCGATTTCTATATCGGGGAATGGAACCTGGCGAACAAGGACGCCGGCGCCAAAACGCTGCTGCAGCAGGCGGAAAGCGAATGTCCGCATAATTTTGTCGAATATCTGGCGGCGCGCGAAGATATCAAGCGCGTGCCGTAACCGGGCGGGAAGGGAATATGCGTCGGTTGGCCGTCGTGGCGTTGGCCTTGGGCTTCCTGGGCTTGTCGTTCTCCGCGAAGGCGGACGAGAAATGCCGGCTGGTGCGGGTAGCGGCGCTCGATATGGGCTCGGACGCCACGCGCATAACGGTGCCGGCGTCGATCGGCGGCCAGCCTTTGACGATGATGGTCGACACCGGCGGCATCTACACGATGCTGCTGGAAAGCCGGGCGAAGGCGCTCGGTGCGTTTGTAGACGTCGAGCCCAGTTCGGGGCTCTCCATGTATGGCGGCCACATGATACGGCATTTCGCCAAGATCTCGGGTTTCACCCTCGGGCGGATGAAGGCGCCGGCTCTCCCATATCCGCTGTTGCCCGACGGCGCCTTGCCGCCGGGTGTCGACGGCCTGCTCAGTCCGGATTTTCTGGCCAATTTCGACGTCGATTTCGATTTTGCCAACGCCAAGCTCAATCTGTTCTCGAGGGATCACTGCGAAGGCAAGGTGGTGTATTGGACGCACGATCCCGTTGCGGTGATTCCGTTTGAACGGAACGAGGTGAACGACATCGAGATCCGCGTGCAACTCGACGGGCAGGACGTGAAAGCGCTCATCGACACGGGCGGCGATCATTCGGTGATGAGCCTTGAAAGCGCCGAAGGCCTGTTCGATCTGAAGGAAGACGCGCTGAAGCGCGTGCCCGGTCCGAACGGCACGCACGGCGCCCGCCGCTATCCGTTCAAACAGCTCTCTTTCGCGAACGTGACGGTCAGCAATCCGGACATCACCTTGGTTCCCGACAGGGAATCTCAAACCGGTCCCCGAGGGCCGGAACTCATCATCGGCATGAGTATCTTGCGGCAACTGCATCTCTACATCGCCTACGGGGAAAAGAAGCTCTATCTGTCCGCCGCCAGCGCACATTGACGCAGCTGCGGTCTTTGCGCCAACCGTAATCGATCTGACGTCATTCGGGCGGATGTTTTCCACATGGAGAGCGAGAGAAATATGCGTCGGTTCCTGGCTGCGTTCGCGGTGATGTTCGCGGCGGCAGGCGCCTACGCGCATGCGGAAGAGGATTGCCGCTTACAGCTTGCCGCATCCTTGCCGATGACCATGGACCGGACCGGCCGCATGTCCATACCCGCCGCCGTCGGCGGACATCCGCTGCAGCTGATGATCGATACGAGGACGCCCGGTTCCGTACTCACCCGCAGCGCCGCCGATGCGCTCGGCCTTCGGCCGCACCTCGTAACGGCGCCGGGGATAGGCTTTCGAATGTATGGCGGCGAAAGGCTTGTTCGTTTCGTCCGCGTCAAGGATTTTGCGCTCGGAGAGATGAAGGATTCGAAGGCCCAGTTTCTCGTGATGACGAACCCGCTTCCCCCGGGTATCGACGGGTTGATAGGCTGGGACTTTCTCTCGCAGTTCGACGTGGATTTCGATTTCGCGAACGCCAAACTCAATTTTTTCATGCCGCATCGTTGCGAGGGGCGGGCGGTCTATTGGACGCAAAACGAATCGGCCATCGCGAAAATTCCCTTCGAGTTGAACGAGCAGGAAAATCCGCACATCGTCATTCCCGTCGAAATCGACGGCCACGGCGTGAAGGCGATCGTCGACACCAGCGCGTCGCGTTCGGCGCTGGACTTGGGGATTGCGCTGGATACTTTTGGACTCGACACGGCCTCTGCAGGCATGCGGCGCATTGGAAACCCGTCCGACCCGGCACCTTCCTACCGTTATCCGTTCAGGACTTTGACGTTCGAAGGCGTCACCGTCAGCAACCCCGATATCGTGCTGGTCCCGGTCGAAAAATCTCACTTCGACTCCCGCCGCTTGCTCCTCGGCATCGGGATTCTGCGCCAGCTCCATTTCTACATTGCTTATCAAGAGCGCAACATCTACGTCACGGCCGCCGGCGCGCACTGAACGCGCTTCTCCGCCGCTCCGCCCATGCCAAGCGCACGGCCGGTCCCGGCGTGGCCTTGGCGAAAATCCAGCCGAGGATTTTTCTGATCGGCGGATTGCGACGTAGGCGGCCCCGATGCGCGGCCCGGGCCGGCACAAAGGTCCTGCCCGGGGCCGGGCGTCAGGTTCAACGCCAGGGCGCCGGCCATGAACAGCAAGAACAGATGAAGATCGAATTGTGGCCCTCGGGCCCGAAAATCATGAGGCGGCCGGCACGTTTTCGCGCCGTAACCGCCTCATGCTGCCCCCTTCGATGCGGACCCACAATGCCGCGAGGTCATAGCCCCCTATGCCGTTGCGCTCGCAGCCGCCGAAGTAGCTCAAAGTTGAGAGGTTGACGCAACGGGGGGGCGATATTGCCCTCATATTTTTCGGGGGCGTGTGGATTTAAGGCAACAATTTAGCAGGGTTAATCAACGAAATGTTTAGAAAGCTTCAAACCTTGGCGCTGGTAGTGCGAGCCCAGTCCTTCGCCGTAGATCTCCGACGGCACTTCGGTCAGCCGCTCGAACACCAGCCGTCCGATGATCTGGCCGTGCTCCAGGATGAAAGGTACCTCGCGTGAGCGCACTTCAAGCACGGCGCGTGCCGCCGGCGGTTTCCCGGCCTGATAGCCGAAGCCCGGATCGAAGAAGCCGGCGTAGTGCACGCGGAACTCGCCGACCAGCGGATTAAACGGCACCATCTCGGCCGCGAATTCCGGCGGGATCGCCACCGCTTCGCGCGAAGCCAGGATGTAGAACTCGTCGGGGTCGAGCACGATCGTCCCGGATTTGCTGGCCTGGATCGGATCCCAATACTCAAGCGGGTCGAGCACCGAGCGGCGGTCGATGTCGATGATGCCGGTGTGCCGCTTGGCCCGCCAGCCCACATAGTGCGCGCCGAGCTCGCCCTTGAGATCGACGCTCAGCGCCAATCCGTTGTCGATATCGGCATTGCCGTCCACCAGAGGCGTCTCGGCGTGCAGGCGCTTCAACTGCGTGTCGGTGAATTGCGGCGAGCCGCGGCGCACGCGCAATTGATTCAGGCGCGAACCCTTGCGCGCCAGGATCGGGAAGGTGCGCGGCGAAATCTCGGCGTAGAGCGGTCCGTGATAGCCCGGCTCGATGCGGTCGAAGCCTTGGGCATAATCGGTGATCAGCCGCGTGAAGACGTCGAGGCGCCCGGTGGAGCTTTTCGGATTGGCGATGCCGGAAATGCGGAAGGAGAACTCCGCGCTTTCCAGCAGCGGCACGACGTAGACGCAGCTCGTCTCCAGCACCGCGCCGTTGGTCAGATCGATCTCGTGCATCGCCGCGTTGGCAAGCTTATCGCGCACGGTGGCCTTGGGGCCCGGTAGAAAGCTGGCGCGCACCCGCCAAGCCGTCGGGCCCAGGCGCAGGTCAATGCTCGCCGGTTGTATCTGCGCCTCATCGAGGTCCTCGGAGGCCACCACTTCGCGGTGCGCGCGGATCAGGCGCCTCAGCACATGGCCCGGCAGGATGCCGGTCGTGTGACGGCCGTAGTTTTCGCCCTCCGCCTCGCCGTCGCCGAACAGGTTGTCTTCCGCGCTCATCCGCACATCCTCGACTGTCATCCCGGCCAGCGATGCGCAAGCATCGCGCAGAGCCGGGACCCACCGGGCCGCTTCTCTGTGGGTCCCCGGTCTCGCTGCGCTCGTCCGGGATGACCGCCAGTTTACAGGGGGGAATTGCCCCAGGTCACCCGCCGTCGCCAAGAAACCCACGGATTTCGCGCACGGCCTCGGCCAGGCCGCAGCGCAGGACCGGCGCCTGTTCCGGCAGCGCCTTGAGGAGCCGCGATGGTGTCGCCGCCTCCAGAATGACGAAACAGCCTTTGTCCCGGCCGCCCCGGATCAGCCGCCCGAAAGCCTGTTTCAGCCGCAGCCGGGTCAGCAGGTCGTCATAACCTTTGCCGAACCGGGCGCGCCGCGCCTTGTGCAGGATGGTCGGCTTGGGCCAGGGCACCTTGTCGAAGACCACCAGCCGGAGCGAACGTCCGGGGACATCGACGCCGTCGCGCAGCGCATCGGTGCCGAGCAGGCAGGAATTCTCCTCGCTGCGGAACAGATCGACCAGGGCGCCGGTGTCCAGCCGATCGACATGTTGGGCATAGAGCGTCAGTCCGGCATCGGCCAGCGGCGTGGCGATGCGGCTCTCCACGGCGCGCAGCGCACGGACGGCGGTGAAAAGACCGAGCGCGCCTCCTCCCGAAGCGAGGAACAATTCGCGAAAGGCCGTGGCCAACGCGTCTGCGTCGCGCCGTTCCACGTCTTTCACGATAAAGACGCGCGCCTGCTCGGCGTAAGAGAAAGGCGAGCCGAAGCTGGCGCGCTTCGGCGGTTCGGGCAAATGCAGCGCCCCGGTGCGCACCTCGGCACTTTGCCAGTCTTCGTCGCCGCCGCCCGCATCGCGCAGCGTCGCCGAAGTGATGAGGGCGCCGTGGGCGTTGGCCAGCACTTCGTTGGCCAGCGGCAGGGTGGGATCGATCCAATGCCGTTCGAGCCCGACGTCCAAATCGCGGCCGTCGTCGCGTGGGATCTCGAACCAATCGACGAATTCGTCGTGGATTTCGCCGGTCTCCAGCGTTTCGAGCATCGACATCCAGGCGGGCAGGATGATGCGCCCGCGCCGCT
>JAGWVX010000048.1 GCA_018970685.1 Alphaproteobacteria bacterium
TCAGCAGCAGATAAGCGCTGGCGATCAGATACACGGCGAAGAAGGTATCGCCGCCCGCCGCGGCCGCCATCGGGATATGTGCTGCCAGCATCGCCGCCGTAACGGCGGCGCCCAGCAGAGCGGCGGAGTAGAAGCGTCGGTGACGGCGGAGATGCCTGATCGGTTCCAAGGTGCGCGACCGGTTGCGGGGTTGCCCCGCAACCATCGCATGAGTCGGACGGCGCGTCCTGCTGTTACAAGCGGAAACGGACCTGGTCGATCCAGAAGCGTTCCAGCCGCTTCAGACTGGCGTTCAGGCCGTCCAGATCGCTGGTGTTGACGTTGCCCACCGGCTCCAGCGAGCCCAGATGGCGCTCGAACAGCTCGCGTAGCATGTCGCGCACAAACTCGCCCTTGCGCGTCAGGCGAACGAGCACCGAACGGCGGTCTACTTCCGAACGTTCGTGATGAATGTAGCCGAGATCGACGAGCTTCTTCAAATTGTAGGAGACGTTCGATCCCAGATAATGCCCGCGCGTGCGCAATTCGCCGGCGCTCAGTTCCTGATCGCCGACATTGAACAGCAGCAGCGCCTGCACGCTGTTGATCTCGCGTTCCTCGCGGCGGTCGAGTTCGTCCTTGATCACGTCCAGCAGCTGACGGTGCAGCCGCTCGACGAGATTGAGCGTCTCGAGATAATACTTCCCTTGCGTGCGTGCGCCGTCGAGCGCCGCTGCTTCTTGCGGTCTTGCCAAAGCTGTCATCGTTTTTCCCCCTTTGCGGGGGCCCACCTGTTATATGCGCAAAGCCTAGGTGGAGGCCGTTAAAGCTGTGTAAAAATTGTCGGCAAACACTGTGCAAAACCAGGACAATTCGCCTTCATGCCGCGGCTCTTTCGAATTCGCAGCTAATAAAGCGTAAAGCTGTGCCGCAACGGTACTTAGCGGCGTGGTTGCAGCTCTTAGAGTGGCAATTCCTTGTCGCCTAACGATTCGAAATAAACGCCGACCGCCTCGTCGCTGACCTGTGCAAGCGACGCCGGCTGCCATCTTGGCGACTGGTCCTTGTCGACCAGCACCGCCCGCACGCCTTCATAGAAGTCGAGGCCGACGAGGATCCGGCTAGCCATGCGAAATTCCATGCGCAGGCAGTCGTCTAGCGTCATTCCTTTGCCGGCGCGCATCTCGCGCACCACGATTCTCAGCGAGGTTGGCGACTTGGTGCGGATCGTCGCGGCGGTTTCGCGCGACCAGGCGTCCGTTTCCGCGTCGAGCGCCGCCAGAATGCGATCTACCGAATTCAGCGAGAATATCCTGTCGATTGTTTCGCGATACCTGGCGAGCGGAGCATCGCCGGAGCTCTGCGCCAGATCGGCCAGGACGCGCACCGGCGTTTCGCCTTCCGCCAGCCTATTCAGGAGAGCCTCGGACGCTGCGGCCGGCACGAAATGGGTCGCCAGTCCGGTATAGAGCGCGTCGGTTGATTTCAGCCGCGCGCCGGTCAGTGCCAGGTACAACCCCGTTTCGCCCGGACAGCGCGGCAGGAAGAAGCTGCCGCCGACGTCGGGGAAAAATCCGATGCCGGTTTCCGGCATGGCGAACAGCGCCGTCTCGTCTACCACACGATATGTTCCGTGTACGGATACACCAAGTCCACCGCCCATGGCGATGCCGGAAATCAGCGCCAAATAAGGCTTTTTGTAGTGTTTGATGGCGGCGTTGAGGATGTATTCGTCGCGCCAGAAGTCGAGCGCATAGGAGCTTCGCGCCCGCCCAGACTCCGCCACCGCGCGGATATCGCCGCCGGCGCAGAACGCTCGCCCGCCTGCGCCGCGGATGACGACGCAGCCGACCGCGGCATCTTCCGCCCAAGCCCTGAGCTGTCGCTTCATCGCCACCACCATGTCGTGCGTCAGCGCATTGAGCGCCTTGGGCCGGTTCAAGGTGATCAGCCCGACGCCACCGCGCCGTTCGAAGAGAACTTCGTCCGTCATTGCCAGACCGTCTCTCTCGGCACGACAGCCCGCACGATTCCGCCGGCGCTGTCCAAGGTTTGGTGCAGGCGCGGACCGCGCACGCGCCGTTCCGCCGGGAAGTCCTTCGGGACGCGCCAGACGTACGGCCGCGACGGCTTCGAGCCGCCGGCATCGCTCTTGATATAGATGGCGGCGAAACCCGGAACCACCGCCACGCGCAATGTAGTCAGCGGAAAGAACGGATCCGCGTCGCATTCCGCGGCGTAAGGCGCAAACCTTTTCGTCGTCGAACATTGCGCCGCGCCTTCAGCGGCTCGTTGATGTCCGTTCAATGCGGAATTCATAGCGTCATCCCATCGCCCCACCCGGTGTAAGAAGCTGTTTGGGGCCCGTCAATCTGGCGTTGCCGATGCGTAAGCATAGCTTATAGTACGTATGAAACTTTTGGTCGCATTTCCCGGCGCAGAGCCGTCGATCATTTTTTTCATGCAGTTGCTCCCGGAAAGACCGTCGTCATGACAAGCACTTCCTTCCCCGCCACGCGCATGCGCCGTTTGCGTCGTCATCCCTGGTCGCGCGCGCTGGTGGCCGAGAACGCGCTGTCGCCATCCGATTTCATCTGGCCGGTGTTCGTCGTCGACGGTGAGAAGAAACGCATACCGGTCGCCTCCATGCCCGGCGTGGAGCGGCTATCGGTCGACCTTGTGCCGGCGGCGGCGGAACAGGCGGCCAAGCTAGGCATTCCGGTCATTGCGCTGTTCCCGTTTACCGATCCCTCGCTCAAGACGCCCGACGGACGCGAGGCGAGCAATTCGGACAATCTCGTCTGCCGCACCGTGCGCGCCATCAAGGACGCAGTGCCCGAGATCGGCGTACTGTGCGACGTGGCGCTCGATCCGTATACGGATCACGGCCATGACGGCCTGATCGCCGGCGGCTACGTGGTCAACGACGAGACCGTGGAAGTTCTGGTCCGGCAGGCGCTGGTCCAGGTCGAGGCCGGCTGCGATATCATCGCCCCCTCCGACATGATGGACGGGCGCATCGGCGCCGTGCGCGCGGCGCTGGAGAAGGCGGGCCATAAGAACACGCTGCTGATGGCCTATGCCGCGAAATACGCCTCGGCCTTCTATGGCCCCTTCCGCGACGCCGTCGGTTCGGCCAAGGCGCTTACCGGCGACAAGCGCACCTATCAGATGGATCCGGCCAACAGCGATGAGGCCTTGCGCGAAGTGGCGCTCGACATTACCGAAGGCGCCGACATGGTGATGGTGAAGCCGGGCATGCCCTATCTCGATATTGTGCGCCGGGTGAAGGACGAGTTCGCGATGCCGACCTTCGCCTATCAAGTATCGGGCGAGTATTCGATGCTGATGGCCGCCATCGAGCGCGGTTTCCTCGACCGCGACCGCGTGATCTTGGAGTCGCTGCTGAGTTTCAAACGTGCCGGCGCCAGCGGGATTCTCACCTACTTCGCCATCGAAGCTGCGAAGATGTTGCGGGGATAGCCCGAGGCCGTCTTACGATCTTTGCTGACTCCGCCGCTGGCGCAAGATCACCAAGTTTATTTTCGCAACTTCTTGCAACTGCGTCTTTGAACTATCCTCGTTTACACTTCAAACGCCTGCCGCGTATGTGGAATAAAAATTTCCGCGTATCTCTTGAACCGGCACGCTCGAATGACCACATATCTTATATCCCCATTAATGCATGCGAACGGTCGGTCGCGAAAACGCGGTCCGCTTTGGCGTGCATTTTATGCAACGGAAAGGAGGAAGATCGTGAACGCCCATATCAGAAATACCTTTGACGAAACCCGTCGCTAGCGGCGACAGCCGTTCCCATTGATGCGCTAACCCGGCGAACCGCTTTTCGAAACGCAAAACTGTTGAGCGCCTGGATTCCGTCCAAAACGAGTTGCAAAAAAAATGAACCCTAGCGATCTTTCCGTCTTGTCCCGGGGACAATTCGCCTGTTGCCGAGGGACTGGTCAGCGGACGAAATTCCGGCTGTATTAAGCGCTCCAATCCTCTGGGGAACACATCTATGAAATCCAGGCGCGGAGTTCTGCAGGTCCTGTTGGGGAGCGGCATGATGATGGCTGCGGCGTATGCGAGTACCTATTCCGAGGTCATGAAAGCGGGGCCGCCACCGAAGCTGATCCGCGGCAAGCCCGACAAGGTGGATTTCGGTCACGGCCTGTTGGTGCCGATGAGCCGCGACGCCTTCGAGACACTATGGGAAGGCGACGACCGCTGGATCACCTACGGTCACGGCTTCGGCAAGAGCGACGCTGAGGCAATGGGTAAGGCCGAAGAAGCCGCCATCGCAACCATGAAGCTGTTCCTCCTCACTCTCGCCTTCGCGCCGGACCGGCTGATGCGGGTGGACGGCGGCGGCTGGCGGCTGAAGACGGGCAAGGCCGCCGATCTGGTGCGCGGCGACATCGACTTGCCGGGACGGCCGGTGATGCCGACGACCGATCAGATGACCGATTTCCTTAGCGGCGAGACCGGCACGGACAATCCCGGCAATGAGATGATTCACGCCACCACCGGTTGGCTGATCTGGAAGAAGGACGTGACGCTGGATAACGTGCGCGCGCATGCGAAGCTAGTGCCGCCCGATCCGACGCCGGCCCCGCGCCAGCTTTGATTCAAACAGAACGCAGCACGCGTCGGCGCCGGGCCGGGCTCTATGGCGTCGGCGTCGGGGTTTCCTGCAGAAAGCGGCGCCGCGCGAGATCACTGTCATATGCCGCCGCAGACACCGCGTCGAACACCATGCGCTGCGCCGTTCCGTTCGGATCGTAGGCGGGCCACGCCGGACGGCCCTCGCCGTTCGGATCGCCGCTCGCCGCAAACGCCGCCCAGTCCGACGACATCTGATCGGCCAGCGCGCGATCATCCGCCGTCGGATTCCAGGATGGGAAGATATCCGGGTGGCCGAATACGTAAGGAATTTCGCCCGAATGAAACGCTCCGACTTCCTTGCCTTCAAAAGCCGCGCCGAACCAGTCGGGCGGGATCGGTGGGTGCCGGTCGAAGACGTAGAGATAGACTGGCGCGTGCCCTGTCTTGATTTGCGCGTCCGCCCACATCCAAGTCGGCTGCGCGATCACCTCGTCGCCGGCATAGGTCTCGCGGGAACGGCGCAACTCGTCGGCCGTGGAGGAAGGATAGAACTTGGCGGCCTCTGCCGCCCTGTCGCCGAAGCGCGCCGCCAGCGCGTCCGAAAGGCTGCGCGTTCCGAAAAAGCCGTCCTCGAACAGGCTTCCCTCGTCGGCGTTCCAGCCCACCAGCATCGAAACGTCGTTCTGTTTTCCGGCTGCGAAAATTTCGCTGGGCGGCGCCGGCAGAATCCAGCCGTCGATATCGGGACCGAAGCCCCAGTTTTCGTTGGGCGCCACTTCCAGCGCCAGCAGCTCCGCGGAAGAACGCTTACGGAGCTGGGCGATCGTATCGCCGTCCATGGCGCGTGCGAACGCTTCGCCTTTGGCTTCCGCCGTCGCCAGCGTGTCGTCAGGCGTCGTGCCGAAACCGGCGCCGCTCTCGCCGATGGCCCGCTGGAACAATCCGTGCGCCTCGGGCGACGCCATCAGCCGGCTGACGGCATCCGAACCGGCGGATTCGCCGGCGATAGTGACGCGGTTCGGATCGCCGCCGAATGTCGCGATGTTGCGCCGGACCCAGCGCAGCGCCGCAATCATGTCCATCAGTGCATAATCGCCGCTCGCATGATGCGGCGACTCCGCCGTCAGTTCCGGATGCGCCAGAAAACCGAATACGCCGAGCCGGTAATTGATCGTGACGACGACAAGTCCTTTCTCGGCGAGCACCGTACCGTCGTGCCTTGGTTCGGCGCCGTAACCGGCCTGATAGCCGCCACCGTGGATCCACACGAACACCGGCCGCGCCTCCCCTGGCTTCGCCGCCGTCCAGATGTTGAGATAGAGACAATCCTCCGACATCGACGGATTGAACGGATCGATGTCGTGGAAGACCTTGGGCTGCAGGCAGTTCGGCGCGAAAGCGTTCACCGCGCGCACGCCGCTCCAGGGAATGACGGCGGCCGGTTCGCGCCAGCGCAGATCGCCTATCGGCGGCGCGGCATAGGGAAGTCCTTTGTAGACGCGGACGCCGTCGGCGGTGGGCGCCGCGACGGCGATCTTCCCGCCGTCGATCGCCAAAGTGTCGGCCGGTGCGGCCAGCGCCTGACCGAAGGCAAACAGCAATACAGCCAGAGCGGCTTTCGCGAACATCGGCGTTCTCCCCTTTTCCGCCACCGTATCAAGTCCGGCGCGCTTCGGGAAATACGCAATGAAAGGCTATTCGCGCTTCACCGAGAACAGGCTGCGCAGCAGGATCTCGGCGCGCGACGGCAGCACGTCGAGGCCCGAGCGCCGCTGGCCCAGGTCGATGACGTTCTCCAGAATCAGCGTCGCCAACCCGTGCACCGCCGCCCACACCGCCAGGCCGAGGGCGGAATCGTCCAGGGCCTTGCCGATCTCGGCGCCGATGGCGTCGGCAGCTTCGCCTAACGCCGGGAAGGAGTTGCGGTTGGGAAGCTGCGGCCCGAACATCAGCCGCGTCAGCGCCGGCCGGCGCGCCACGAAGCGCATATAGGCGGCACCTAGATTGGCGATACGGTCGGATTCCACACCGGGCGCCGCGGCTGCAGCGACGATCTCGGCGCGCAATTCTTCGAAACCTTCGATGGCAAGTTCGACGAGGAGCGCCTCGTGATTGGGAAAGTGGCGATACGGTGCGGCGTGGCTGACGCCGGCGCGGCGGGCGACCGCCCGCAGACTGAGTCCCGCCAGAGATTCCTCTTCCAGAATAGCGCGTGCGGCGTCGAGCAACGCGTTGCGCAGATCGCCGTGATGATAGGGCCGCCGTACGTCCATCAGTTTTTACCTTTGCGTTGCGCCTCGGCCCGGGCGAACAGGCTGGAGGTGTCCCAGCGTCTGCCGCCCATAGCTTCCACCTCGGCGTAATAACCATCCACCAACTGCGTCACCGGAAGCGCAGCCCCATTGCGCTTGGCTTCGTCAAAACAGATTCCCAGGTCCTTTCGCATCCACTCCACGGCAAAACCATGGTCGTAATGTCCCGCCAGCATCGTCTTGTGGCGATTGTCCATCTGCCACGACTGCGCCGCTCCTTTGGAGATGACGTCGACCACCGCCTGCGGATCGAGACCGGCGGCGCGTGCGAAATTCAAACCCTCGGACAGCGCCTCGATCATTCCCGCAAGGCAGATCTGGTTGACCATCTTGGTCAATTGTCCCGAGCCGACCGGCCCCAGCCGCCGGCATTGCTTGGCATAAGCGGCGATCGCCGGTGCGGCCTTGGCATAATCGGCCTCGCTGCCGCCGCACATGATCGTAAGCTGTCCGTTCTTGGCGCCCGCCTCGCCGCCCGAGACCGGCGCGTCGACGAAGCCGAAGCCATGCGCGGCGGCAGCTTCGCCAAGCTCACGCGCGATCGTGGCGGAGGCCGTCGTGTGGTCTACGAAGACTGCGCCCTCTCTCATCGCAGCGAAGGCGCCGCCTTCGCCCAGCGTCACCGCGCGCAAATCGGCGTCGCGCCCGACGCAGGCCATGACCAGATCCGCGCCGGCGGCGGCTTCGGCGGGCGTCGCCGCGGAACGGCCGCCGTATTCGCGCGTCCAACGTTCGGCCTTGTCCGCCGTGCGATTGTAGACCGTCACCTCATGGCCGGCGCGGAGCAGATGTCCCGCCATCGGATAGCCCATCACGCCCAGGCCTATGAACGCCGTACGCATCATTCCATCGCCTCTACCTGCGGGCGCCCGTTGCCGCTGCTGGAATAAGCCGGACGCTTCACCATCCAGATGATCGGGAAGGATATCAGGGTGACGTAGAACATGAACAGGAAATCATTGGCATAAGCCTCGATGGCGGCGCGTATCTGTATTGCACCGTCAAACGCCGCGCGCCCGCTGGGCAGGGACAGATTGTACAGCATGGAGGGCGCGTTCATGCCTAACGCGCGGTTGAACGGCGATGCAAACGCGGAAAGCTGATCGTGTATCGCCTGCATGCTGTCGCTCAACACGGTGGTGGTGATCGAGATGCCGATGGCGCTACCGATGTTGCGCACCAGATTCATCACGGCCGTGCCGTCCGTCCGGTAGATGCCGGGTAATGTCGCGAAGGCGACAAGCTGTAGCGGTACGAACACTAGTCCCATGCCGAAACCCTGAACCACCGTCGTGACCAAAAGATGGTAATCGTCGATGGAGGGCGTCCAGTACGACATGTCCCACAGCGACCAGGACATCGCCGCCGCCCCGATGCTCATCAGAATGCGCGGATCGACATAGTTCGCCACCCTGCCGACCAGCATCATGGCGATCATGGTTCCGATGCCGCGCGGTCCCAACAGCAGGCCCGTTTCCGTCACCGTATGTCCGCCCAGATTCTGCAGATAGGGAGGCATCAGAGCGGTACTGGCCAGCAGTACGGCGCCCACCACGAACATCAGCACCTGTGCGGAGACGAAATTCCGGTCGGCGAAGATGCCTCTCTGGATGAAAGTGGTTTTCGCCGTGAACATGTGCACGAGGAAAAGATAGAATCCCAGTCCGGCGATTACGCACTCGATGATGATCTCGGATGACGAGAACCAGTCTTTTGTCGTGCCGCGGTCCAACATCAGTTGCAGAGCGCCTACACCCACCGCCATGAATCCGAAACCGGACCAGTCGAAGCGAAGGGCCGCATTGCGCACGGTGTCCTTGAAGAACAACCAAAGTCCCACCGTCGCGCCGACGCCGACCGGCACGTTGACATAGAAGACCCAGCGCCAGCTGTAATTGTCCGTGAGGTAACCGCCCAAAGTCGGTCCAAGGATGGGACCCAGCATGATACCCATGCCCCATATGGCCATGATCTGACCGCGTTTCTCCGGCGGATAGAGATCGAGCATCACCGATTGGGACAACGGCGCCAGAGCCGCGCCGAACACACCTTGCAGCAGACGGAAAATCACGATTTCGGTAAGACTCGTCGCCGCGCCGCACAGCATGGAGGTGACCGTGAAGCCGATCATCGAGATCATGAGGACGTTCTTCTTGCCGAAGCGGGCGGCAACCCAACCCACCGGCGCCGTCATCACCGCAGCGGCGACGATATAGGAGGTCAGAACCCAGGTGATTTGGTCGCGCGACGCCGACAGGTCGCCTTGCATATGCGGCAAGGCGACATTGGCGATGGTCGTGTCGAGCGCCTGCATCAATGTGCCCGCCATCGAGCACATCATGACGACCACAAGCTCGAACTTGCTGGTGTAGTGATCGCGTGTGTAGGTCTCTGCTGCGGCCGTCATGGATCGTGCTGCGTCCTAATTCCCAAATAGCAGCCGGTACCAACGGCGGTGATGCGTGTCGATCGTGACCACGGCACTCATGCCAGCGCGCAGCGGCGGATCGCCGGGTTTGAGGTCCAGCTTGACGCGCACGGGAATGCGCTGAACCACCTTGACCCAGTTGCTGCTCGCATTCTCCGACGGCAGCGCAGAGAATGCGGAATCGCTGGCCTGGCTCACCGCGTCAACATGGCCGTGCCACGTGTGGCCGGGATAGGTGTCAACCGTGACGGACACCGGATCGCCAACCCGCACATGTGTGAGATCGGTCTCCTTCATGTTGGCCGAGACCCAGACGTCGCTGGACGACACCAGTCCGACGGCACTCGTCGTGGTGAAGGCCGACAGGGCCGAAATCACCAGCGTGCCCGGCTGCAGCGAATCCACTTCGGTGACATCGCCGTCGAACGGCGCGCGCACGGTTGCGTGGCCTAGTTGGCGCTGTGCTTCCGCCAGTGCGGCCTGTGCCTGAAGGTATTGCGGCGCTTGCTGCGGCGGCAGATTGGGATTGCCGTCGAGCTTGGCCAGCTCCGTCCGTGCGTTCTCTTGGAGAGATATCAATGTTGCCTGCGCCGATTGCAGCGTGCTGCGTGCTTGGTCCAGCGTGGCGGGCGCGATGGCGCTGGCTCTTGCGAGCGCCAGATCGCGCTTGTAGGTGATCTCCGCGAGACGCACCTGGGCCTGCTGCGCCGTGACTTGGCTGAGCATGCCCTTGTAGGTCGCCTCCATTGCCTCGACGTCGAGAACGCTCTGATCCAGCGCCGCTTTGGCGTTGTTGACGGCGATCTGGAAAGGCCTGGGATCCAACTGGAAAAGAACCTGCCCTTTTTTCACGTGCTGGCCTTGGACGACGTCGACGCTCTTGACCAGTCCGGAGACGTCGGTGGTCACCATCAATTTGGCGGCATGAACGTAGGAGTCGTCGGTCCCGACGTAACGTCCGCCGGTCAGATAAAACGCCAGCGACGCGGCGGCGACGGCGGACACGCCGAAGATCATCGCCAGGCGCCGCAGGCGCGCTTTGTCGGACGACAATTCGTCAAGCCAGCCGCGGATACGCGCGACTTGGCCGCGCACGACTCCTTCGTAGGTGTGCGCAATCGAGCTGCCTAGAATAGCGGACATGCGGTCAATCTCCTGCGCCGGCGTGCGCCTTCGTACCTTCCGCCGTCGCCTTCTCTTTGTTGTCGGTGGTGAGTTTGTCCTTGATGTTCAAGAGCACATCGAGCGCTGCCGCCCAAGTCTCGGGTGCGAGGCCTTCCGAAAGCTCTTCGCAAACTTGGTCGCGATAGCGGGCAATCTCGGCCAACACGGGCTCGGCCGCGGGCAGCAAGTGGAGCCGATGGACGCGGCGGTCTGTAGGATCCGCGCGGCGTTCAACAAGGCCGCTCGCCTCCAGACGATCGACCAGCCGCGCCACCGTAATCGGTTCGACTTCGCAGATCGAAGCCATGTCGCTCTGGCATAGCCCAGGCTGTCGCTGCAGGCGGACCAGAATAACCCATTGCGCGCGCGTCATGCCGTACGCCCTAGCACGCTGGTCGAAACGAGTCCGCAGAAGGCGAGCGACATCGTGCAGTACGAAAAACAAGTTGTTATCGAACGCTACCATAGCGGGTACCGATTGAAGTGACATCCGTAACATAAGCTTGCTTATAATAACTTTCAATATGGTAACGTGAGATACTATTAATAGTGTATATAGTAACTCCAACTATTTAGGGCGATGACGCGCTCGGCTAGGGCATACCGCACCCGTGGAAAAGGCATACCATGTTTGAAAATGAAAAAAGCGGCACGGCCACCGGCCGCCCTGCCCCAGATCCCGCCGGTCGCCGCCGGCGCGGACCCAAATAACAAACGTCCGGCGGGATTTGAGCCCGCCGGACGCTCGCTTCTGCGATTACCTAAAAAGCTATCTTACGGCCAAGCGTGGAGTTCGCTGGTCCAAGACGCTTCGATCTGCTTCACGACCGTTTCCGGGAACGGCACATAGTCGAGCTTTTTGGCGTCTTCCTGACCGTCCTTCAGCGCCCAGTCTAGGAATTGCAGCACCTGCTTGTTGCGGGCTGGGGCATAGTCCGTCCGCATCAACATGTAGGTGGCGGCGGTGATCGGCCAGCTGGTGGCGCCAGGCTGGTCTGTCAGGATCAGGTAAAAGTCCTGAACCTTCGAGAAGTCGGCGTTGCCGGCCGCAGCCTGAAACGCGGCCATCGTCGGTTTCACGCGCTCACCCGCAGCGTTGATCATGTCCATGTACACGAGGTGGTTCTGCATAACGTAGGCGTATTCGACATAACCGATCGAACCGACCGTCTGCTGCACGCTGCCAGCGACGCCGGCATTGCCTTTTCCGCCGATACCCGTCGGCCAAGACACGGAGGTGTCGGAACCAACCGTGCTCTTCCACTCCGGGCTGACCTTGCCGAGATAGTTGGTGAAGTTAAAGGTCGTGCCCGATCCGTCGGAACGGTGGACAACGAGGATCGCCATATTCGGCAGGCGAACTTTCGGATTGAGACGCTGGAGCG